>DASXVE010000006.1 GCA_036504445.1 Candidatus Aquicultor sp. | reverse complement strand
TGAAGCTAAGAACGAGAGTCACCAAAGGAGCCGGCTCCCGAGAGGCCGGGCTTACTATGGCGTTTAAGTTGCTCGAATCTGCCGAGAAGCGATGGTACCGTATTAGGGCACCGCATTTGGTCGCAAAAGTACGGGAGGGCGCTGTTTTTAAAGACGGGATTGAACTTGTGAAGCTAGAAGGAAGGGTTGTGGCTTAGGATGCTATCCACAACATTTGACAATAGCTCTTTTCTGCTTGCCTTCTAGTATCCTCGCGCACCTATTCATATACGTAATGCAAATTCTCGTTTACCTTTTACTTGACGGTTGCTCTACGATCCTTCACCCGCCGCTTATGGTTCACATTAGATTATCTGATGTTATTGTGCTCTGAGCTGCGGGAATAAACGGTGTAATCGCCTTTTGCAAGGAGGTGTAGACAATGATGAATGAGGAGCACTGGAATAAGGCTCGTATGAACTGTCAGGAAGCGATCAATCAAGTGGACCGCTGAATGCAGTTTAACACTGACGACGAAGTGCTCAGGGATGGCTGAATATTCAACGCATTAAAAAGCGCAAGCGGCTGAACATCAGAGCTATCAATGAGCATGCAGTCGATGGTTCAGAGAAGAATCGCCTAGGGTAGGCGGTTAAGAACATTAAAATGCAGTATTATTACATTATACGGTGTTATCTTACGGAGACACCGTATAATTTTGCAGCTTTATATTGATCGCCGGTGCCATATAGGTGACGGCATTAAACGCGATGACTTTCTCAATCTTCGATAGGTCCGGAGCGGGAGCGGTGACGTTGGCGCCAAACGGATTCGTGCTCGTCTCCATCCCGACAAACCCACCTTCCGCTTTAACAGTAAGAGAGTAAGTTAAGATAAACACGTAGGAGCAATTAGTAAACTAAAAAGTCTGGTCTTATGCCGAGCTTTGATTTACCACAGCACGTTCGATAGCATACAATAATCAATAAAATGCCCTTTGAGCCGGATTGGCTCATCGAATTTCCTAAACGGAGCTAAAACAATGACACTTTACTTAAAATTCTTCTACGCAATTGGCCTGGTAGCGGGCTCATTTATACGTTCTACAATGCGTAAACAATCGAAACAGAGCAAAGCCGAATCGAAGCACGAGACGAAACTAGACATATTCCTGGTATTCTTCCAGCTCTTCGGAATGATCATCTTGCCGGCGATCTACCTGGTAACACCGCTTTTCAATTTTGCCGACTACAAACTTCCGGTTTGGATGGGCCTCCTCGGTATGGCGATATTTATCGCGGGATTGTGGCTGCTCTGGAAATCGCACGCTGATCTCGGTAAGAATTGGTCGCCTGAGCTTCGTATTCGTGAAGAACATTCGCTGGTTACTAATGGGGTTTATCGCTATATCCGCCATCCCATGTACGGGGCGCACTGGGTTTGGGGTATCGCACAGGTTTTCATCCTACAAAACTGGATCGTCGGCCCGGCTACGCTCATCACCTTTGCGCCATTTTACTTCTACCGGATTCCGCATGAAGAGCAAATGATGCTTGAGCAATTTGGTGAATCGTATACAAACTATATTAAAAAGACAGGTAGAGTTATCCCCTCGCTTCTCAAGGCTATAAAAACTTCTTAAGCCAAGGTAACTGGCACAATGCATCGATAAGCAGTATATGCGCTTTGTTCTGCTGTACGAATACACCCTCCAGTTACTGGAGAATCAAGATGCCAGCACCAACGCAAAACGAAAAGCATCAAAAAGATGCGGATATCAATAACGTTGTGCGGGTAAAGATAGAACAACGTTTTTGCTGCCATTGTTGAAATGTAAGTCTGTATAAAAAAGGATGATGTAGAATGCGACACAGAATACGCCAGGCATTACTTGTAGCCCTCGGTGCATACGTTGTGGGCCAGATTGCTAGTAGGGGTAAGAAACAAAACGACATAGCTCGCGAACACGCCATGATGCGCAAAAAAATCGCTTAATATACCCTATAGGCTCCCCTCGCAAGCTCCATGGTAAACGCGGTGACGTTTGCGAGTTCCAAATCGATGACTTCGCGGATAAGCGGCTCGACATGCTCGATGGTGACGCCTTCCTCCAGAATCACCTGGGCGGAAGCTATCTTCGGCTGATCGATTGGCTGCCCTATTTGGCTGCAGAGCCAGATATATATCTCCTTAATGCCGTCGACCGCGTTATATACTTCACCGGCAATACGGTGGCTGAGGATAGTGTAAATCTTGCCGACATGGCTTACGGGGTTCTTGCCTGCGGCCGCTTCGGTTCCCATCGGGCGATTAAGCGCGATGACACCGTTCACCCTGTTGCCCCGGCCGACTTCGCCCGAGTCGGCGTCTTCAGCCGACGTGCCGGTAACGCTGAGATACATGCCTGCCATCCCGCGATTGCGATCATCCAAAGTATTGAGGTACACATCCACGGTGTCCAAGCCCGGCTGTTTAGCGCCGTTTACATATCCGCTAATATGTTCGAGGATATCCTGTTTATAGGTAAAATATGCGTCTACGCTATCGATAAATCTGTCAACAAGCGGCATTGCAACGGTTAGCTGGAGGCGAGCACCGGTGCGATACCCCATCACCTTGATATCTTCTCCTGAAACGGGAAATTCTTCCTTGAAACCGGAAGAATTCAAGTAAGTTTCGGTGGCGAGCACCATTTGCTCTGTTGGGGAAAAAGGGGCGTATCCGACGGCCGCCGACGTGTCATTTGCCTGATGGGTGGCGGTTTCACGGTCGAATATATCGGTCAGCTCGGGCGAACCGGGCCTCAGCTCGACATCAATTACCGCGTCCCGCTCAGGGTTAATAAAGCGCAGGCTATCGCGGAGCCATTTGTTGGCCGTATCCCGCGCAATGTGCTCGACCGGAATGCGAACCCCGTTATATTCAAACGTCGCCCGATCCCCAATGACCAGCTTCATCGGCTCGATTACCATACCGCCGCCAAGTTTGCGTTCGACCTCACCGGCAATCAAAAGCCCCTTATCGACGTTATGGTGAAGTATACGCCCGAACCGGCTTAAATATTCCTTGCTGAGCGCAACCGAGATGTCCTCCATAATCGCATCGCATATCGAATCGGGGTGCCCGATTCCTTTGCGCTCGACAATCTCAACCTCGTGCTCAGGTACCGTTCGCCCGGCAAGATTATCTATCACGATATTTCGCTGTTGTTTCACTACGCCTCCAAACCTGGTCGTGACTATGCACCAGCCGATAATGACCGGCAATCACGTGCATTGTCACATTTATTCCCAAGCGTTAACGGCGTTAGTATGATTCTTTACGATTCCTCAACCGCGGACGAATTCTTCTCGTCGTAAAACCCGATCCAGTTCGTGTTAATCCAATCTTTGGCGGCGTAGTGTTTCTCGCCAAGACCGCGGCGAATCATCTCGCATGCAACAATCCCACCCCTGTGCGGATATCGGTAGAGCTGCGGTCTGCTCGATCCAAAACCGTGCACATAATGCGTTAGCTCGTGTGCAACAACGGCCTCGCAAACAAAATCGGGGATGTCCTTGTCTTTTAGGTGTCCGTTGATTCGTATCTCGCTATACGTGTTGTTTACCAAGCGGATAGAGCCAAGTCTGTTTCTGCATTTCTTACTAAAATGAATAATAACGTTATCGGTCTTTGGAACATCTTGAAAGTATTCCGACCATACTGTGTCTAGTTTGTCTCTTAGCCATTGGTCGTCCCGCATTGTTATCCTCCGCACTAATTTGTACTAAAGTGAAGCTCCTACATTACAACATTTCAGCGAATTTGCATCCACTTCGTAAATGGGAATACGGCTCCCTCCTTTCACCCCAAGCCGAGACCGTCGATAATCTTACTTGCGTAAAGGACGCGTACTTTTCTAGCGATCACGCAACATATCGGACTATGCCTACATGTTCCGATACTATATAGAATGACTAAAAATAGGGCGCTATTGCAACAGCAAGCGCTTTTTTTTGAGCGGCAATTTTGGGTTCAGGCGTCTTGCTTGCACTTCAGTACTACGCCTTTCAACTCTAAGAACCGAAATAGCGTACCGTAATATATTCCAGTACTTTCCTTTCAAGAAAATTTTTTGCGCGCTCGTTTTCTTGATAAATATATGACATATTGCTTCCTCTTGGCAGACGCTTCCTGCAACGCCGCACGCTATGCTTCACCGGCGCATACTGTACTAAAGATCAATATTATCATATTTGATATAAACACCGTTTTGGTTGATGCCGCGGGGGGAACATTAATAATAAATCGCCAGGCACCTACGAAGGTTGATGACGCTGGATCGACATGGAGGACACAATGCCTATATCTCAAATTAGAATCGGCGCTATATTTGTTGGATGGATTACAAGCCTTTTTATCATACTTTTAGCAGCGGCTACAATAGTTGCAGGGCTTATCGCAACGGGTTTCGATTTTGCGAACCCATCCGGAGGCATCCATGCTCCGTCGAGCCTATTCCTCAGCCTAATCATTTTCCTGTCGGTATTTATCGCATTTTTTGCCGGCGGCTATGTTACCGGTAGAATGGCTGCGTTCGCCGGTTCGGTAAACGGCGGTATGTTGGTTTTAACAACCATAGTAACCATGTCGTTTGCCGTTCTATTCATCGCTATTGTAGAACGAAGACTAGGTTTTGACCTCATCGGCCCCGCAACTCGGGCTATCGCGCCTTTCGGCTTTAGAATATTTGCAGGGGTCGTGTTCGCCCTAGTCGGCAGCATGCTTGGCGGCAGGTATGGTGAGGGATATGTGGACCGGCTCGACCTCGCACTAAACGTCACAAAACCGATGCCAAAAAAGCAGCGCGAGAATGAACCGGCTAAATCAAATCGCGCCAAACCCTCAACAGTTGCCAAGCTAGATGCAAACGGCAGCTCTAGGCAAACAAAGCAGCAGAAAAAAGCCGTCTAGACGACGGTCAGCCACGGCACTGCCGATATTTATAGCCGACCAACCGGCTTCTCTTGCTTGCCAGGGTGTGGCCTGACAGCCGCCGGACTCTTCTATCCTGTCTCGATTCCCGTTACCAGCATCCGCTGAATGCTTGCATTAACTAAGCCAGTTACTTAGTATATTGAAGATAGTCACATTATTAGGTAAGACGCTATGCAAAGAGGAAGAATATTGGCAGAGATTAAAACTTTCAAGGGCATATTCTATAACAAAGGTATTATAGGCGATTTTTCTGATATCGTTGCCCCACCTTACGACGTAATAAGCGAGAACGATCAAAGGGAGCTGCTCCAAAAGAGTAAGTTCAATGTCGTTCGCCTTATCCTTCCGCAAGGGACAACAAACAACAAATACAGCCAGGCGTGTAGCATCTATCATGAGTGGCTCGAAAAAGGCGTGCTGGTACGTGATGTCGAGCCGGCAATCTATATTTACGAGCAGGAGTACGATTTCAAAGGCATCCGCAAGAAACGGATCGGTTTTATTGCGCTCGCGAAAATCGAGGATTTCTCAACCGGCAAGATTAAAGCACATGAGAAGACGCTCAAAGGGCCGAAGGCTGACAGGCTCCGCCTTTTGAGGGCTTGCAGAACCAACTTCAGCCAAATATTTAGCCTCTTTTCAGATCCAAGCCTGAGCGTTGACGATATTCTTCTGGAACACACTAAAGGCGACCCGCGAATCGATATTGAAATTGACGGAATAAACCACCGTCTCTGGATGTTGACCGACGAGCAAGCAATAGCTCAGATCACAGTGCTCATGAACGATAAGCCGCTCTTTATTGCAGACGGCCATCATAGATACGAAACAGCGCTCAACTTCCGCAACGAAATGCGGCAAGCAACCGGCGATTTCTCCGGCGAAGCATCGCTTGACTACACCATGATGATGTTCGTTAATATGGATAGCGAAGGGCTTACCGTATTGCCCACACACAGAACGCTGAAGAACATGCCGAAGATCAACCATGACAAACTGCAGGAAAACCTGAATTACGTGTTTGATATCACCAAGATGCATTCAATCAAGCAGGTCATGGAAGGGCTTGTCGAAAATGCGGAAAAGCATGCAATCGGTATGTATCTGGGGAACGGATCATACTTCCTACTCACCGTTAAGGATGAAGATGCCTTGGTCGAGCTCTTAGATGAAGGACAATCACGGGCTTGGAAGTTGCTCGATGTAACCATTCTTCACCAGGTAATCATAAACCGCGTTCTGGGTTTTGGCGGTACCAATATCGAAAACAGCATTAAATTCACGACAAACGAACAAGAAGCGGTCGATCTTGTTGCAACAGGCGCTTACCAAATGGCGTTCTTGCTTAACCCGACTAAAGTCGGTAGTGTCCGGGCAATCGCCGAGCAAGGCGAAATCATGCCGCAAAAATCGACGTATTTCTATCCTAAGCTTCTTTCAGGTCTTGTATTTAATAGGCTCGATTTATAAAAGATAAAAAGTGTAGATAAAGTACAAATAGGCCGGTAATTACCGGCCTATTTGTACGCCTAACTATTAAAAACTAGTGTTTAAGAAACTAGTGTTTCTCACTACCTAAAACCGTATTAACCCGTTCCGAGACCTCGTAATACGAGATAAAACCTGCGCTTACCAGCTCCCCGTTAAGGAAGACCAGCGGGAACGGATAGTCGTGCACTTCAAAGATTTCTTTAAGCTCCGAGTCGATTCCGTCGTCCGTCGCATCGAAATAATTAACGTTAACTGCGTCGCCAAAACTATCTTTAAGCGGTTCCACAACCATCCAATTTATCTCAGCCTGAGACAAACCATATGAGCCTCAGCCAAAACCGCATGTACTGCTATCATTAAAAATATCAACCTGTACTGGTGCTTTTAATGTTGCCATACCGGGGCCCCATCTATCCCATAGCTTCTTGCACGAGGCCGATCTTCTTCTTTATAAAGTCCATTTCACGCGCAAACGACTCACGATACGCGTCGACCTGTTTGGCATTGATGTGAACGCCTGTCTGTCCAATGATTAACCGCATCTCGCCTTCTTCGTCGGCAAGCTCATCTTTCAGGTTCTCAAGCTCATCTGCAAGCTCGCCTTTCGTTAAGGTTTTAACCCTGTCATGGTATTCCCTAAGCCGTTCAGAATTCCGCTCGGTTAGCTCAGCCAAGTTATTCTCTGTACTCGACACTAGCAATCCCTCCTACCGCTTATCGATAGTGCCCATTGGGCATTGGGTTTTACAGCTTGCCTGTTGAGGCTGTGCTGCCATATACCCCCTATGGTATATATAAAATTAAATAATGTCAACACATATTTAGTAAATATTTGGTATTTAACGCAATTATATGTAACTACGAAGTTGCAATTGTAACATAGTTACTATTCCCCGGTATTGGGATGATTATACCCCTATCCCCTATGTTTAAACGTCGCTTCAACTATGAGTACGACCAGAAGAAGGAGCAGCATTACCTCAAAAACGGGCGTTGCAGCGCTGCTTCCCATATAAAGGAGGAGAAAATAAGCGGAAAGAAGAAAGGCGACAATGGCATATCCAACATTTGCGATAAGCCCGATCCTTAAGTAGCGTTTGTTCCCACCAAAAATACTCTTACGGGCGCCATATGCTTTTAGTCCATACCGAATCCTGACAATTACAACGATGAAAGCAAGTATACTTAATGCAAGATTAATCCACTTGGGTATATTCATTATGCCCCCGTACTCTATAATTCTTTAATTCTATGGCTCTACAACTTGATGTCTCGATAGCTTACTATTATATAGGTCGATTATCTGCCACTTGCCGACCTTGACCGAATTTATCACTTTTCTTAATTGCTTTTCTCTATTACTTAACTTTTACCTGCAAATTTAATAACTCAACTTTAAATCCGGTAAAAATGCTCGTTGATATTATCTGCTTTATTTGTTAACAATAGTATTCGGATACCGGCTGCCTGGCTCACTAACCAACACGTAGGCCACTCTACCAAAGTGAGTCTTTTAGATTACAGAGAGAGTCGTTGCATGAATAAAATCATCGCCCACACACTGGATAAGGTAAGTATGCCATCGGTTTCACCCCGACGGGCCGGGTTAAACGGATTCGACAATTTGGGCCTGGATTTCATTGAAAAGCTTCCGCATCCACCGAAAAGAGTCCTTAAAACACCGAAGATTTTCCTTAAGCACACGGCCGCACAAGGACCGCTGGATGTATTCCAATTTGCATTTCCCAGCAAGATCACAACAGCATCTACAACGAACAACACAGTATTCGGCCATTACTTCAAACACAAGAACGGTCTGCCTAAGTCAACTATTATTATCCTGCACGGTTTATTTGAACGCCGTTATAAGCGGGCCGAGGCCCATGCGCTTAACCTCACAAAGCAGGGCCATGACTGTGTGTTGATAACACTGCCATATCATATGGAGCGTTCCGTGAAGCGATCGGCAAGCGGTAAACAGTTCGTGAGCGGTAACCCGCGCGACGTATTCGAAGCGCTGCAACAGGCGGTAAAAGACGTCTTGGCTCTTATAACCTGGCTGACCGGTAATGGTGAACAGAAAATCGGGTTATTGGGATTCAACCTTGGCGCATATGTAGCGGGTTTAGTCGCTACAGCGGTCCGTAAGGTTAACTACGCAATACTGCTGGCGCCGGTAACCTCACCGTTGCAGCTTTTCAAAGGCTCTGTAGCAGAAACACGTGCAGATACGAAAACCGGTGTAATTGCGGCGGGGCTGGAAAAAGAATCGGATAGGCATGCCGCTCACCTGCTCGCACAGTGGGAGCTCCAATATAATAAGCCGCTCGTGCCGGCAGAGCGCATCTTCCTTGCCGAAGCCCGGCACGATTCATTTATTCCGTGCGAATCGATTGAACGGTTGTGGGATGCCTGGGGGAAACCGAGGATTCAGCGCTACCAATGCGGTCATATCGGCGCGATCGGCGCCCGTCGTACAAATAAAGATATTAGCAAATTCCTAAACGAGGCATTATCTCAGCAGCGGAATGCGGGTCTTTTAACCTAATAAAGCATCGATAACCTAGCAGGACTATGCGCTTTTCTTATTATGTAGGGCGCTTTGATCGGGATGCATGTCCCCGTAATACACGACACGATTTCGGCCATGTTCTTTAGCGTCGAAGAGCGCGGCATCTGCTGCCGCAACGAGGTCGTCTTTGGTTTGTGCATGCGCCGGGCAATCAGCAACGCCGATACTTACCGTACAACTGAGCCCGTCTACATCCGAAAGCTCGCGCTCGACCGCTTTTGTAAACTCGGCATTAATACGAGAGGCAACATGCATAGCGTCCTCTATCGCCGTATTAGGTAGGACGACTATGAATTCTTCTCCACCATAACGGGCTGCAATATCATCTACGCGCACCGAATGCCATAGTGTCTCCGCAAATATCTTCAATACCTCATCGCCAACCTGGTGACCGTAGGTATCATTGACATGCTTAAAGTGATCTAGATCCGCCATAAGCGCCGATACCGGGTAACCGGCATGCTTGGCTTTTTCGAGCTCGTATTCAAATCTCTGGTCAACGCACTTGCGATTATATAGATTTGTGAGCCCGTCGCGTTCGGCATCTTCCTTTGCAAGACAGAGGTTATGCTCGATCTCAAGCCATAGAACCTGGTTTTCCTGCTCGCGCTGGTAAATAATATCGGTCATTTCAACTATGCGCTCGTTATTGTCATCGGTTGTTTTAAGTAAGTGGTTGATCTCTAAAACTAAAGGACCGGCTATGCCGCCTATAGCTTGGATACGCTTTTTGTAGTCACCAGAGGCGGCAACCTGGGTGAGTTCTTCGGCCATCATATTCATCGATTTCATGATCAGTCGCGTTGTCAGTATATGAGAAACCGCTGATCCGAATACGAATACGATCACTGAAGCACATCCAAAACGAAGGTTAACGGCTTGGTTGAGAGGTAGCCAGGCTGGAGCAATAACAAAGCCAACGGAAGAAATCCCGAGGATTACTGTAGCTATGCCCAGCCTCGATAGAGATGAGCGCTGACTATGTATGCGCATGTATTGTTTTCTTAATTCTTTAACAGTTTTTGTCAAACCTCTTCCATCCCCTGGCAAGATAGTTAATCGACTACTGGCTCAATCATTAAAGCTACGCGCAATTCGTCTATCCCTATATCTTTCGGCAAATTCCAGGGAATATTGAGGGAAATTAGTGAGTTTTTAAGGAAACTAACGAGTTTTTTGAAGTTTTACAGTGGTTTGATAGTAACAGGCGTTTTGACCGTCACGGCTCATGATTGCTTCTGTTACCTGGTTGAGTGATTGGTGATATTTTGCCCAATGGCCTTGTTTGACCTCAACGACGCCTTCTCGCACGCCTTCCGTGCAACAAAACTGTGCTGCCACTTTGCCCTTGGACGAGACAATGAAGACTGTTTCGCCATCCGAGATACCGTAATTGCCTGCAGTTACTGGATGTATACGTGCTGTGAGCTTTTCTTTATGCTCGTTCGGCAGTACTTGCGAATGCATCCACTGCCGGGAGTGGGTTGAAAGCAATACGAGCGGGTATTCATCCGATCCAAATACGGGTCTGGAAAACTCTGTTACAAAATTGAACTTGCCCGAGTCCGTTTTGAAATTTTTGTCTGAAAACGGAACGTCTTCTATAAACGGGATACGCATGTTTCCGGCTTTAAGCGAATTAAATGTTATACCGCCATTTTCCAGGGGTTTTATTAACCGTCTGATCCATTGTTCAGGACTGCCTCCCATCTCAGCGCCAAATCCAAGGCGCTCGGCGAGGAGTTGGTAAATCTCGAGATCGGATTTCGCCTCCCCGATTGGCTTGATAATAGGGTTTACGAGACCAACGTAACTATGCCAGTAGCTACCGACGATATCAGCTTCCTCGAGATACGTGGTAACCGGAAGTACGATGTCCGCGCTCTCGGCCGTATCGGTCATAAACTGTTCCAATACGACGACAAAATCGATCTTCTTAAAGGCGTTTTTTACCGATTTGAGATCGGGCGATTGATTCAGCGGGTTGGCTCCATTGATGAACGCCAGCTTTACCTGCGGCTCGTTAAGCTTTCCAAGCGCTTCACCGAGCATCGGCTTTCGTACTTTTCGTGTATGTTTCGCAAATTCTTTGCCTTTTACCGATTGGTCGAAGTATTCGGCTTCGTCCCGCCCGTGGCTCACACCTCCGCCGGAAACACCGATGTTTCCTGTAATTGCGCCGAGCGCATCGATAAAGCGAAACGTTTCCGCCCCCCACTCATAGCGCTGCATGCCCCAACCCAGAACAATGGCCGCCGGTTTGGCTTTCGCATAATGACGGGCACACAGCTCAATGCGTTTAATATCAACGCCGCATGCCGCCGATGCCTCTTCAAGTGATATTGAGTTAAGAATACCCTGATAGGCATCGTAATTTTGACCGTAATTATCAATGAAGTCGCTGTCGTGCAAACATTCGCCGGTAATAACTTTTGCCATCGCAATAGCCAGATAGCCGTCCATCCCGGGTCTGGGAGCGATATGCATGTCGCAGAATTTGGAGGTATCCGATGCTACCGGGTCGATCAGAACTATGCGAGCACCCCTTGATCGAGCTTCCTTAAGAATCGGTACCAGATGGATGTTTGTCTCTGATGGGTTGCGCCCCCAGAGAATAATAAACTTTGAGTTTAATAAATCGAGTGGGTCATGACATGTCCTGTAGCCGAAATCGAGTGTTTGCCCTGCGATTCCGGCGCCGCCGCACAAGCTCCCGGAAGCTTCGGTTACCCCGCCGATCAGGTTAAAGAACCGCTTGTTGAGCATCTTAAGAGCGCCAAGAGAGCCGGCGCTCTGGTAATGCAGTATCGCCAGGCTGCCGAATTCATCAATCGTGGATTTGATGCGATCGGTAATTGTTTCGAGCGCATCGCCCCAGGAGATTTGCTGCCAATTCCCATCCACTTTTTGCAGCGGGTGCACCACTCTATCCTGGCTGTAGACTCGTTTTCCAAAATTGAGCGCTTTCCTGCAAAGGAATTTATGCGTAATGGCGTGGGAGTTGTCTCCTGAGAGACCTACGATCGTTCCGGCTGTGACGTAGGCATCAATACCACATGTGTCAGGACAATCTCGTGGACAGGTTGTTTTGATTATCTGGCGTTCTGTCATCCACCGCTCCGGTTCGTGCTACGTCTGATTAATACTCATACCGATTTCTACTAATGATACTAAAATTTGGGCAACGACAACAGCATATGTATGACAATTAAAAACAAATTGGTATCTAATGTATCTTATATTAAGATGGTAATTAATATTGTGAGGCACAGAACGTCTTAAGAATGGTTCGAACCGGCAAATTTTCATCTTAACAAGATGGGGAATGTGTCGATAATCACATTATATGTGAATTGAGAACAACGGGGGTAGCACCATCGATACCGGACAGCTGATACTAAAAGACGGCAACATAGAGCATCCGTTGGCTTCGATAACGTCGCAACGGATTGCAGCGCTTAGAGACGCTAAGGGTCTCGCGATTGGTGAGATTGCCGGCCGTGACAGCATCGCGGCGCTTATTACAGCCTGTCAAACGCACGCCGTCAAGGTCATACTGCCAACAGCCGTGTATACCGGTACCGAGTATGGTGACTGGGATGTTATCAACGGCAACCTCGAAGTACTCAAGGAACGCCTCGGCGGCGACTGCACCGTTCTCGATCTTATCGTGCTTGGAAACCCTTCGCTCTGGGCTGCTCTTAACGGTCGCTATAGTACCGTTCTTTTTGACAGACATGGAATGTTTTCGCCGTGCCTCGCATGTCATCTTTATATGCATTTATGCAGAGTGCCGCTATCCTTGGCGCTCGGGAAAGCGCCGATTATCTCGGGTGAGCGTGATCTTCACCAGGGCTGTATTAAACTGAGCCAAACCGCTTCGACAATTGACGCTGAGCGGGATATACTGGCGCATGCCGGCATCACGCTGCTCTTACCCGTACGGGATATCGATGATAACGCGCAGATTGAAGCTATCGTCGGAAGCGGCTGGAAGCAAGGCCAGCGCCAGCTTAAATGCGTGCACAGCGGCAATTTTAAAAATATTGACGGTACGGTTCCTTACGATGAAGCGGTGCACCGGCGTTACCTGGATGAGTTTCTCATCCCCTGCGGCCGGGTGATAATCGATGTGTGGCTGAAAAATAGTGTAGGCGAGCGAAACTATATACCGGCTATTGATTACCGGGCGATCATAAAAAATGTTATTACCTTACAAGGAGGAACCGCTTCGTGAGAGCGCTACTTATAATCCTGGATGGGCTTGCAGACCGCTGCTGGCCGGAGATCGGCAATATGACACCCCTTGAGGCGGCAGATACACCGAACCTCGACAGACTTGCAAGCCTTGGCATGACCGGGCTTTTGCAGCCGCTTGGCCGGGGCCTTGCACCGGGGAGCGAAGTCGCTCATTTCGTCATCTTCGGCTATCCGCTCGAACAATACCCGGGCAGAGGTGTGTTCGAGACTGTCGGCGAGGGAATGCCTCTTTCAACCGATGAGGTTGTGTATCGAGGTTTGTTTTGCGCGGTTGAAGAGCAAAAAGACGGCTCACTAACTGTGGTCGAGCGCCCGATTGATATGGCAGACAATTTCTGCGCACAGCTGGCTGAGAACATCGGCCGTTTTGAGCTGGGCGGCGTCTCCTGCGAGTTTGTATTTAACTCGCAAAAACAAGGTATCCTCTACCTGAGAGGCGATGTAAGTGAAGACGTCACCGATGCGGATCCATACCTCGAAGGTTTACCGATTATTACGGTCGAACCGCTAGAGGGCACCAAAGAGCCCAAAAAAGCGGCAAAAACCGCCGCATGCCTGAACGCGTATTTGCAATTGGTTTACAAAGAGCTTTCGAATCACTCGATTAACGCGGAGCAAAAAGCGCACGGTAAGCTACCGGCGAATTTCCTGTTGATAAAATGGTGCGGTCGAAAGCGCGAGCTTATTCCGTTCGAGAAGCTTTACGGGTTCAAGGCGGCAAGTATATCATCGGGAATCATCTATAACGGTATTGCGACTGAGCTCGGCATGGATTGGATCGGCGTTAAATACCTGCCCGACTGGCAAGACGACCTGGTAAACCGCCTCAAGCTGGCAGAAAAAGCATTCGATGACGGTTACGAGTTTGTACACGTGCATACCAAAGGGCCCGACCACGCCGCTCACGAGAAAAACCCGCTTTTAAAGCGCGCCGTTATCAGCGAACTCGATGCGGCACTCGGCTATCTCTTTGATAGCCCCCTGCTAAGCGATGAGAACCTCATTATTATTACCGGCGACCACAGTACCCCGAGCGGCACGGATTTGCTTCATTCCGGCGAAGCTGTCCCACTTCTCATGCTGGGTCGAAATACCTGGCCTGATTCGGTGCGGGAGTTCAACGAAAAGGCGTGTGTGTCCGGTGGATTGGGACGAATCGACGGTAAAGATATGATGCCCACAATTTTGAACCTGACCGACCGCATAAAGTACTACAGCGCCAAGCTGCAACCCTTTAACGGAATCTACTGGCCGAAAACGCTAAACGCGTTTAAAGTTGATAAGTAAAACTGTGGCGTGGGCGTGCTGTTTAGCCTGCGTAGGATTCTTGCTCAAGTGATGTTGCCGGTGACATCAGCGCATCTTTGAGACCCTCGAAGCTTAATTCGTGCATAAAAATCTCTGCAAAGCGCCTGCCTATCTCATCGTTGCAGTGAGAATCAGACGAATGAATGTGCCTAACCCCGTTTGTCCTGCTCTTTAGCATCTGGCTATTGCTTATATCGATAACCTCGACGGCGGCAATCGGCGTTTCACTTATCAGACGGTCGATAATCGGTCGGTCCATCAAACGGTAATTGCCGAAATAGCGGTCGACGTGGGCGATATGGCATATGCCGCCAAGCGAGCTGACTTCGTCGATGACGATGGCCGGGTCCATTTCAATTGTGATCATGGGCAGGTTATCGAGCGCGCGCTCTGACGCTTCTGCCCCGAGGAACAACATGAGCTCTTCAAAAAGCCTCTCGGCATCCGCAGGTGGAAAGAGCGTTATGAGGTGCACTTCATCGCCCAGCCAGGTTATCTTAAGCTCGCTCCCGGGAATGACGAGCAGTTTGCGACCGGTTATCGCCTGCGCTTTTGCGGCGGCACGCTGTACGTGCGAAAAGAACCCGACCGATACATGATCGGTTACCGCAAAAACATCGATTCCTTTTGCCAGCGCGGTATCAACGATATCGGCGCCGCTGGTAGTGGGATCGCCTTTATAATCCGTCGGTATGAGCGGTGTGTGATTATGCAGGTCTATCCTATATTTTCTCATGGTTTTCTTCCCACGCCTTGCCGAACTCTATTAGACAGCAATCTTTGTTAGTAGTATAACATAGGCTTACCATAATATAAAGGCCTATCATCACCATAATAACTATACCTTATGTTAGCTTGATTACACGTACTACCATGATAGGCCGAATTCAGGTTGTCAAAGGCTAATAGCTGATCATGCAGACCAGTAATGCGGTGATGAAAACAACCCGGTTTATCTTCACATAAGACCACGCTACCCACATTTTCGGCATGCGGGTAGCGCTATATGTTGCCTATTTTCAAATTGTGCTAGATGTTTCCGAGGTAGACAAATTCAAGTCGCTCGCGAGCGACTTGTTCGGCAAGGCGCAAGGTTTCTATCGGTGTCGGCTCGGTCGCCAACTTATACGACGGGAAGTACCGGGAAAAATGAAGCGGCGTATCGGACCCGAGTGATTCTGCAATCCAATTGGTGAGCTTCTCAAAATCTTCTTTGCTATCGTTGAGACCGGGAATAATCAGGTTCGTAATTTCTACGTGGCAGAATTCCTTTGCGGTCTCGGCAGTTTTTAGTACGGGGCGTAGATGCCCTCCTAGCGTATGGTAAAACGACTCACTAAACCCCTTTACGTCGATATTCATAGCATCAATCAGCGGAAGAAGCTCCTTTAGCGGCTCCGGCAACACGTAGCCGTTGGTCACCATTATGTTGTGCAAACTTGCCTCTTTAACCAGTACGGCGATATCACGCACATATTCATACCAGGTGAACGGCTCGTTGTATGTGTACGCTACACCAATGCAACTACTCGTTTCGAACTTTTTCGCAAGCTCTACCGCCTGTTCAGGTGCCATACGCTCGGTAAACTGGTCGGTAACTTCATCAATGGACATGGATGGGAAGTTTGCGCTGGGCTGAGATATACTCCAATTCTGACACCAAGGACAGCGCAAATTACACCCGAGGGCACCGATTGAAAAAACGGTTGTTCCGGGGTGAAAATTGTAGAGGGGCTTCTTCTCGATCGGGTCGAGATGCGCGGAGCTGATGCGGCCGTATTCAACCGCATAGAGCACGCCGTCAATATTTTTTCGAATGAAGCAATAACCGGTATCATCGGGCTCGATCAGGCAAAGCTGCGGGCAAAGCTTGCATTTAACATTACCTTCTTCCCTTTTTTCATAAAACATTGCTTCATGAAGCATGCCGTTTTCCATTGTATCGCCTCTCTAGAATATGGCCGGTCAACAAGCGCTATAATATGCGATAGGACGAATATCCGGTACTAGTCGGGTTTGTACCCCGTATTATACAGAGTTTGTCATTTCTCGGTGCGGGAATAAAAAATAAAAACACAACTATAGGAGGAGTTATGAGAGTAACCGGCAGCGAGGCGAGGCTTGTCCCCAAGACCGCTTCAAACGATAGAGCGCGGCAGATGCAACAGATAGAAGATATGCTCGATGAGCAGCTTGCTAGAGCTGAGGCCTTTATTCGTGAGAACCCGGTACCCGCAATTTTAGGAGCGCTTGCTGCGGGACTACTGCTTGGTATATTGTTTGGGAGGCGTTAATCATGGCACAGGCTGCACCAAGACCGCCCGATGAACGACCGGAAAGCAAATCGGCTGCTGAGTTAATAAGGCAAATAGTTCAGGATACAAGCAGGCTTATCCAGGAAGAATTCCAATTACTACGTGAGGAGCTATCCAACACGGTTCAACGGACCGGGGTCGCGGTGGCGTTAGTCGCTGCGGGAGCATTCTTCCTTATTTTTGCGATCGGCTATTTAGGATTCGCTCTAATCGTGCTTTTATCCGCGCTTATCACGCCCTGGATCTCGGCGGCATTGGTCGGACTGGCGTTCCTGGCGGTTGGAGCTATTGTAATCTACATGGGAATTAATAGATTCAGGAGCATACAGACAGCTCCGCAAACCGTTGAAACATTAAAGGAGGATGCTGAATGGCTGAAACACCCGACGAGACCAGAAGAGAAATAGAAGAAACGCGTGAGCGCATAACAGAGGCCGCCGAGCAGCTTGAAGAGCGGTTCGAGCGTGTGACGGACTGGCGTCATACAATCGATGCCTATCCCCTGGAAATCGCGCTGGGCGCGTTAACTGTGGGGTTTGTGCTCGGTTCGGGTGTGTTGTTTCGAGCCGTAGGCCGCCTGTTTGGCGGCGGTGGCAATAGAAATAATCAACAAACGCACCAGCGCTCAGGTAGCTCGGTCGCTAGCTGGATACAACCGATTGTAATGCCGGTCATAACGAGTTTGGTAGTTAGATATATACGAGAGTCGCAACAAAGCCCACGGCAACCGCAAAATCCAAAACAGTAAACTTGATAACGCCGGTCATGTTTAGTTGTGCCCTACTCGAGAAACCCGGCACAATAAAAATATCGCTTTGCTAGCTTGCCGCAATCATTCGCGCTTTACCGGCCAGGATATTTACAACGGTCTGCATAAACGCTGGAAGGTCTGAGACATTTCTCGACGTTACTATGTTGCCGTCAATGACAACTTCCGCATCGATCACGTTAGCCCCCGCATTTGCAAGATCGATAGCGATTGACGGCCACGAGGTCATCGTTTTTCCGCGCACAATATCGGCGGAAATGAGAAGCGCCGGTGCATGACAGATGGCAGCTATAAGCTTGCCCTGATCGTACATATCGCGCACAAAATCGACCATACCCTTGCTTAAGCGGAGCTTATCGGGTGAATAACCCCCCGGGATTACGACCGCGTCAAAATTGTCGGCTGAGGCATCATCTATACCGATGTCGGTGATGACCTCTTCTTGCCGGTGATGGCTAATGAGCCGCTGCTCGGCCTCAACCCCGATAACTACAGCATGAGCGCCTTCTCTTACGAGGCGCTCATAAGGCTGTGCGAACTCCTTCTCGTCGAATTCATGTGCTACTATGAAAGCAACGCGTTTACCCTCTAGAGACACTGAAATTCCCCTCGATTGCAAACATTCGCTCTTGTTTACTTATGCTCATGCCAGCCTTTTGCGCGATGAGAATGACCTTTATGGTGCATGAACTTGGCCATGGGAAAGCCCTTATTCCACATTGAGATGCACTTGCCGCAGCGACATCCACCCTTTGCCATGTGTTTCATCGATCCAAAAAACTTAAGTAACGCGAGCCCGAGAAGCGGCGCCATGATCATAAGTACCGGGCTAAAATCTATGATCGGTTCATAGGTTACGCGATCGGACGTAACTGTTATGTAGCCTAACGGTTTAACCACAACGCCCATGCCCATGCCCTGGCCTTCACCTTCCGGCTGTTGTCCGGTAGCTTCTTCGCCTTTCTTGCCGCAAGCGGCACCACGACCGCCGCCGCCACCCCAGCCGTATTGTATCTTGCCGACGGGGATAACAACTTTGTCGCCGATTTGCCTCGACTCGCCGAATATCATTTCCACGTTTGTAGCGCCGAGCTGCTTAATGATCTTATCCGCAACTTCTCCAAATTCTGTCATTCATAACACCACCAGTTAATAATCTTTACTCCGTAATATTCCCAACCATACTTAAAATTATTGCAAACAGATAAGTCATCGTAATAAATACGGTAGCACACAAAGCGCAACTGCACTACAGCAGAACTATTACAATAACAGCTCCGGAGGAAGACCTTAACTGTTTTAGGAGCCAGGTTGAGGGGAGGGCTCAAGCCGCATAAATTACCAGCGGTTCCGGTGTATTCGCTCGGGATTATAGCGGTCCGACGGCGGCTTTTCTTCAGCCGGAATCCCTACGGGAACAAGTGACAGGGGCATGATGTTTTCAGGGAGGCCGAGAAGCCGCTTGAGGCCCGATACCCGATCATCTCGCGGGTAGACACCAAGCCAGACCGAGCCCAAGCCCAAAGATCGGGCTGCAACCAGTATATTCTGTGTTGCCGCCGCACAGTCTTGCACCCAGTAGCCCGGATGCTTTTCAAGCGCAAGATCCGCGCAAATGAGGATAGCCGCCGCCGCTTGCGGCACCATGCTTGAATAAGGATGAACGGTCGGGATTTTCCGCAATATATCTTTATCGTCTATAACGATAAAGCGCCACGGCTGCCGATTGCCTGCCGAAGGCGCGCTCACCGCTGCTCTGAGCAGTAATTCCATGGTTTCACTCGGCACCGATTCACCGGTATAGCGCCGTATGCTCCGTCTGGAAAGAATTGCGTCTATTGCGTCCACAAAAACCTTACCCCGATTCTTTTTCCGCACGTTGCTTGCGAAGCCGATATGCAACAATTACTTGCCATAGAATGAAGATAAATACAAAAGCGGTCACTGCCACAGTTATGAGTTCCGTTATGGAATAGCGTGGGCGTAATTTCATTTCTTCAAGCTGATCGAGACCGATTTTCCATGATGTCGGGTCGACTTTCGACTTGGTACCGATCTGGCCGACCTCGATTTCGCTAACATATGTCACATCGGGATAAATCCCCTTATAGACGCTGTCAATTCGCATCATTACTTTATCGGTTTGCACCGGCTGAACCGGCAAGTACTGCATTTCAAGCTCATCCTTAAGGCGGTAGTGCTGCGTTATCCCTTTTGGAAACACGAGTGTGATATTCTTCGGGCGATTGTAATACCGAAACATGCCTTCGAGCGAGGCATATCCAGGGATAATTCGAAATTCACGAACCCACTGCTTTTTGGGGAATTTTAGTGTAATCCATTCGCCGGGCCCCGGACCGCCTTCGCCCCAGACTGTGGCCGGGTCCGCATCGAGAACATTTTTAAGTGCGTAAACCACGTCACCTTCGGAGTGCGCTCCAGAAGCGTGCGCTTCTTCGATGGGAATGTAGTCCGGGTCCGGGAAAATTTCTATCTGCAAGTTTCGTGCAGGTTTATAGTTGCTGAACATCCAGGTTATCTGGCTCGGGCTTGTACTAAATCCGGTTGGCATGATCGAGTATTTACCTGTGTAATTACCGTAACCCTCCGGATATACAAGATCGCGTTCGGTAAGGCCGCCCATTAGATAGACTGCGATGTATGCTTCACCAATATTACCTTTCCACGTCGACGCAGGGTCAAGCGGCAGTGTAAGCTTATTCTCCCACGGGATGATTCGTACCCAATACCTATGAACGACAATTCTGCGTTGCCTCTCGTTTATATAGAAGCTATTTACATGCCAGTTGAAACTGCCGTAATTTGTGCCAATGGTTTGATCGCTCGTCTTTACCATCTGCGAATCCATCGGTTTTCCATCGACATAGGCATGGAAGTTGTATATACCGTACTTGAGCGAGGCCTTTGAGTTGATAAGTTCGGGGATACCCATGGTAACGTCTTGGGATTGACCGGTGTTATAGAACTGGTAGACCTCTTCTACCTCTGCATATCCCTTATGCAGCCAAATCTGGGTTACCAGTTTCTCGACAGCGATATCTTGTGAGTTTTCAGTATGAGTACTCTTGCCCGTGCCTACCAGATTTGCACTATTAGCATACGCTACAGCCGGTAGTACTAAAACAAATATAGTAGTCACTAACAAGAAGCCGAGCAGCTTGTTCTTTACTATCATTCATCTTCACCTTGGTAGTGAAAGTACACCATACTATATATTCTATAGAAAATTCATCCAATAAGCGATGGTTTTGGCGGTAAATCCACGTAAGTTTCCACCGCAGCTCATTGAGAAATATAGTAAGCTAGTAGATTAAAAGATTGTGGGGGATGTAAAGTGGATAATAGAGGTGCTGGTTCTACTGGTAATGAAGCTATAATACCAGGTAAATCACGATCATTATGGATTGCAACGACTCCTGATACCGATTTTCCGAGCCTTAAGCAAGGTATTGAGGTGGATTCGGTCGTTTTAGGCGGTGGTATCGTCGGTATCTCGGTAGCGAGTATGCTAAAAGAGGCCGGTCAAACTGTTGCGGTCATCGAAATGCGGCAAATCCTTAAGGGAGTAACAGGGCATACCACGGCAAAGATTACCTCGCTACAGGGATTGCATTACCATCGGATGCTGCGGTATTTTTCCGCTGACGATGCCCGTACGTACGCAGAGGCTAACCAGGTAGGAATCGATCATATAGCCGACACTGTCGAGCACAAACACATCGATTGCGATTTCAAGCGCGCACCCGCATATACATATACCGAGCAGGCGAATAATGTTTCTGCGATAAAAGCCGAAGCAAAAGCCGCGCAAATGGTCGGGCTGCCTGTCTCCTATGTAGAAGAAGCCCCCCTGCCGTTTCCGATCAAGGCGGCGGTGGTACTGCATAATCAAGGACAATTTCATCCAAGAAAATATCTGCTTGCACTAGCTAATGAAATACCAGGTGATGGCAGCTATATTTTTGAAAACACAAGAGCGCTGAACATCGCTGAGGGCGAACCGTGTGAGGTAATTACCAACAAAGGCACCATTAAGGGCAAGAACGTCGTTTTGGCAACCGCGTTCCCCTTCTATGATAAGGGGCAGTTTTTCGCGAGGCTTTACCCTTACTATGCTTATGCGCTGGGCGTTTACGTAAGGGGCGATGTACCCGAAGGAATGTATTACACAGAGGACGGCGAGCACTTCTCTCTGCGTAATCAGCCGACCGATAAAGGAACAATCTTAATCATTGGCGGCGGTAGTCATAAAACCGGTCAGGGCAAAGATATACTCAAACACTATCGCGACATCGAACATGAGGCCAAAGAACGTTTTGACGTAAAATCAATTGATTACTACTGGTCGACAGAGGATTACCGCACCGCCGATACGGCACCGTACATAGGTAAATCCCCGCACACGGATCACGTGTACCTTGCAACAGGGTTTGACGGTTGGGGCATGGCAAATAGTACCGCCTCGGCTATATTGCTCGCCGATGAGGTCCTCGGGCGTGATAATCCCTGGAAGGGATTCTTTAACCCGTCGCGGCACGAGCTTTCCTCGTTCGGTAAACGGTTTGCCAGCGAAGGCCTCAATATCGTTGAACAATATGCGAAGCGCGTGATCTCGCAGCCCGAACATAAAAACCCCGAGGATCTCGACAAAGGTGAGGGTGAGGTCGTTCTGGTGGATCATAAAAAGGTCGCCGTCCACAAAGATGAAGACGGCACTGTTTACAAGCTCTCACCAAACTGTACGCATTTGGGCTGCCCGCTAAGCTGGAACAACGCTGAATTGACCTGGGATTGTACGTGTCACGGTTCACGCTTTACAGCTAAAGGTGAAGTCATCCACGGACCGGCCTTAGCAAATCTGCCTGAGGAAGACAGCGATTAGGGTATTAAGATGCTATCTTCTTTATGCGTGATTGATACATCTCGATGACCTCCTGTTCGGTCGTCGCGTCTTCAGGAGCCTTATCGAATCGATATTTGCCGGTAAAACGCGGGAAGCGAATCGCCAGTCCGCTACCCGGCCGGAAAATGTTTAAACCTGCGGTGTGCAGCGGGCTTATCGTTATCTCCGCGCCGATTACCTCAAGTACAGCCTCCGGTACAAACCAGACATCGGAGTGCTCTTTGGCGTCAACTCGCGGATTCTTGTGAGATATTTTATGAGGCTCAAGCATGCGCGGCAGTTCGGCGAGGTCTTTATCCGTAAAACCGGCCCCGAGACGTGTGACGGTTCTAAAGGTATCGGTCTCCGGCAAATACACCGCCATCAGAAGCGAACCATATACGCCGGCGCGCTTGCCCCGACCGTAGAATGCACCAACAACCACCAGGTCGACGGTATCCGTCATCTCGCTTCTATACTCACGCTTGTATTTAATCCAGAGGTAGCCCCGTGAACCCGCCCGGTACGTTGATTCAGGGCCAATCGCTTTACATACAATGCCCTCAGTACCTTTTTCGATGGCTGCCTCGAAAAAAACTTCAAGTTCATCAATGCTATGGACCACGGTAGATTCAACAATGCGTGAACGATCTGACGGCATTATAATACGCTCGAGTTCACGACGACGCTCCAAAAACGGCATTCCGGTAAGATCACGACCATCGACAAAGAGGCTGTCGAAAAAGAAAATCGACGCCGGAAGCTCTTGCGCCATCCCGGCAATATTACGTTTTCTGCGCCGGCGCATGAGCTCCTGAAACGGACGGTTCTCACCGGTTTCGGGGTCAACGGCTACAATTTCGCCTTCAAGTATCGCGGTGTCAGCCGTTATGGTACTGCGAATAATCTCGGCTATATCGGGATACTGGCTCGTTATATTCTCAAGACGGCGTGAGAACAGTAGCACAGTGTCGCCGTTCTTGTGAACCTGAACGCGCTCACCATCATACTTGTATTCGGCAATGCATTCGCCCCCCATCCTGGCGAGGATATCGGCAGGTGTTCCAAGTCGCTCGGCAAGCATCGGACGAATAGGCATGCCAACCTGAACCGTAAATGCCCGCAGTGCATCGACACCACCACGCTCAAGCGCCTCTGCCACCAGCCCGAGGTCCGATGTGATATTGTACGTGAGCTCGATTATAGGGCGTGATGCCGGGCCGCCGCCGTAGACCAGCGCCAGCGCATCGAGGACCGTCATATCGGCGATTCCAAGGCGCAGTTTTCCGGTTACGGTTCGCGCTATATACTTCGCTTCGAGTGGGGTCGCCCTACGAAGCAGTACGCTCAGCGCAACGATTTTCCGCTCTGTGCTTCCCGGTCCCGACATTGTCGCAATTTCGTTGAGCGTTTCGTATACATCCGCAACTGTAAATGCTTGGCCGCGAGGTTGCAGTGCTTCCCCGTGTTCAACCCGGGCCGCCAACCCCGGTTGTTCGATTCCGTGGAATGCCTTGTCAAGCTCAATCTGTGCTGTTGAGCCGATATCGCCGCTTTCATTGAGGTAGTTTTGCACATCATCTATCGATAACCCGGTTGCATTGGCTACGGCGCGCACAACGAGCTTTTCGGCCATTCCGATCTCAATACCCATGAAGTTGGGATGCAGTCTTCCCTGGATTAGATAGACGACCTTCGCAATGTCTTGCGGCGGAGTTTCGCGGAGCAGTGTTGCGAGAGAATCGGTCATTGCAATTCTCTTCGTTGTAGCTTCTATGTCTCGAAATGCCTGAGCTAAAAGAAGGTATAGCATAAGCTCGCCGCCTTACGGGTTTATAGATGTTTGTACCCGAAAAAATGAAAAACTGACCCTCACCCAATAACTGGTTCATTTAGAACTAGAGAAATTCTAGTTTCTTAAGTTTCCTTGAAATCGAGACTTATCATATAATCGGTGGGCACCATATTACCGAGCGAGCTTGTGCATATAAAGATAAGAGAAATTGCCAAGTACCTCCATCCAAGCATTGAAATAGAAATTGGCATTGGCATTAAGTACCAGAAAATGCTATCCGTTGGTTTTCTTAATTAGTATATTAAGAATGAACGGCTTTCAGTTAGTCGCTGAAGAGGATTGCTAACGTTACATTTCCCTCTAACCTGCATGCTATTAAGCGAGTATTTCTCCAACCCTACCCCGAATTGCGGCGGTAAGCTTTGCAAAAATAAGCTCGAGATCAGGCTCCATGATATCCTCAGTCCTTACCTCTGGTTTTCCAGTGACAAACCACGCAGCATTATAGAGACGTTGGATAAGAAGACGCCTGCACATAATTGCAATCCGCTTCTGGCATGATGCATCTTTAAACTCGCGGTCGACTGGGAAGTGGGGTTCCTTGACCCCTACCGGCGCGCACGATTCTACGTCATCCTGCATGACAAAGACGTAGCCAAGCCATGGTGGTCTTGGGCCTAGCAGGTCTTCTTTACCTGCTGTAACAAGATCCATGGCGTTGCCAATTGCCTCTTCGGCTCTATTATTCAAGTTCTTTCCGTATGATCCGAGTTGGGATTTTAGCTCAACTGCTGCCACTAAAGTACCCTTATGCACAGCTACAATATCCCACTGCTTCTCTGCTCTAAAATATCCGGGTAGTTCCAGCCTTGACTTAAGAAATAAACTTGACTCAGGCAAACCAGCGTCAATAAAGATTTGAGCGATAAGATTCTCCAAGGGAACCATATGTCTACCAGATGTAACCTCTGCTCGAAGCCCCATATCTGCGACTCCCTTTTCAGCTTGCCGTTCTGCAGCATTCGCTCTTATCGTCCAGCATTTTGTTGCCGCTTCTCGAAAATTATATTCTGGCACCTAATCCTCCTAGTCTGGCATCTCTGTAAGGCCATAAGCTTTTATCGCAGCAGTTGTGGCTAACTCAACATTGCGTTCACGAAACGCATGGGTCAGATGTAACTTCAATTCATTGCTTAAGTTGTCTGGGTCTGGAACACAAATCCGCCGTAAGTACTGCGACTGAAAGCGAAGTGTGCCGCCTCTCATGCGTACGGCATAACACTCGATAAACATCTGAGCTACCTTTGATAAAAGTAGACCACCTAGAACCTCTAAATCCCATTTCTCAGAAGTAACCCAATATAAGTTGTGATGAGGATACAGGCCACCGGGATCAAGAACAGGTTGTATAGATGCTTTCATGTCCTGAAAAAGCAATTTCGGCTTTACGGCTAGAGTAGAGTCAATTTTATCAATCGTACGATACCATTTTTCAGGCGCTTTACTGATAATGTGACGTTGCTTTAATTGATTCGATGAGCTCTCTAGATAACATTTAAGTTGTGGATAGCGATCTAGCTCAATAAGTCCACCATTGCCATTCCAAGGATTTACCAACCATGTATTAGACCACTCAAGAAACCCAGACCGGATATGAGATGTCATTACCAATGGTAATAATCGATCTGATTCCACTACCGTCTTGTCATGTATTATGAAAACTCTATCGGCCCCTGTTGCAATGCCAATGCCAACCTTTGTTCCTGTAAAACCATCCTCCAGCGGCGCAAAACGTCTTTCAAGGTCATCCAAAACTGCTAATCGTGCTGGCGATCCTGTAGGCCAAAACATATCACCGTAAGACCATTCTTGCAAGCGAGCAGCAACGATAGATGGCAATTTAAGCGAATCATGGTTATTGCTCTTAATCCAGCCAAGCAACGATGGTACAGACGCAGCACTAAAATTAGGTGTAGCACTTGCCACTACAACTGAACCTTGCACGCCCGCTCTTAAAATTGTTATTGCAGGATACGCGGATACTTCTTCTGCAAAGGCATCGACACCATGCATCTCAAGTACTGTATCAACAGCATGAAGCAATGATATGAGCTTACGAAGTCGCTTTCCGTATGCATTGCGCATCCATCTGTCAGCGCAAATAAAAGCAAGAACACCTTCGGGTTTTAGGGATCTAAGACCCACTTCAAAAAAACCTACATAAATATCCGTACCTTCTGTCATAGTCTTGCAGTTTTTGATATATGTAGTTCTACAGCTTGAAGGAATCTCTTGCGCTCTAATATAAGGGGGATTGCCAATTACGAAATCAACCTCTCCCTTAGGATGTTCTTCGAGTAAGTAGTCAGCCTGTTTAATCCAGCTAGATAGAACTTCCCGCACATCGTTGACAGGCCATCCCTCAGATATCAGTGTCGCGCTTACCACTTCATTTGCCTTTTCAGCGTGACACTCTTGAAGTTCAAAAGCACGGATTGAGTTCTTGGCATCTATAATCGCTCTCCCGCGTGTTTTACAGGATCTTGAGAGCCGTTCAACCATCGGAACCAAAAACGATCCATCTCCACAAGAAGGCTCTACGGCTACCATTTGTGCTAAATCTCGATCAGCAGTGTAGCCAGCAAGATCCAGGATCATCTCAACCACCCACCGTTTGGTAAAAACCGTGCCGTAATTAAGAACTTGCAACCGCACCTCCAAAAAACGATATTTTACTTTGCTGCATATGAGTAAATCATAGAATGATTATATCAGAGCCTTGCTTGCCTCGCCGTTAAAGAATCGTGCTTAAACAAAGTTGATTGGTATAGTCTTAATAACAGTTAAGAATCCGCTTTGATGACTGAAGCACGCAAATGAAAGTGTTTAAAACTATCGTTACGACCATAACCCCCGAAGATGACACACTCGTTTGATCCCCGACCTTCGGATCATCAAGTTTTCGGTTATACATGCAATAATCGGATACCGGGCAGATATCGTGATTGGGGTTTCTCGCGGTACAGATTTCACGGCCGAATTCGATAAGCGCTTTGTGCGTACGCACGCGCTCATCCGGCGATATTTCGGCCTCGTAGGCCGCTCGGATTTCTTCGTAGCGGGCAGCTTGCGGCGCAAGACCGCGGCGTTTGCCGATTCGCTCGATATGAACGTCTACCGCAAAGACCGGCCGATTTGCCACGAAGCTCAAGAGAATATCGGCGGTCTTAAGCCCAACGCCGGGCAATCTCATCAGCTCTTTTCGAGCGTGATTCATCGACATTTTAAGTACAACCGAGAGATCGCCATCATAGCGCTCGAGAACAATCTGCGCGACCTCCTGTATTTTCGGCGCTTTCGAACGGAAAAGACCGGCCGGACGAATGGCGTCGGCAATATCCATAACCTGTGCTGCCGCTAATCGTTCGGGCGTAACCCCTATCCGTTGCTTGAGCGCAAGAAAAGCTGTTTCTTTATTCTTGCGCTCGGTTTTTTGCGACAGGATAGTTGAGATGAGCACTTCAAAAGCTGTCAGGTTTTCAGACCAGACGTACAGTTCGAATGAATTCTCGAGTATTCGCAGCGCTTCCGCGTAGTTGATGGTGTCGTGCATAGTTGGCGGCCTACCGGCTAATTTCACACCCTAAAGGTCTTCGGTATTCTCCTGAAGTGATTCTAAGATGGCGAGCGACCATCCCAAGAAGCCCATAAAGAAGAAGTTGTCCTCATCGTGGTTGCCGATATGCCAGAGTGCATGCGCCGTCTCGCCCGGGCTAAATCCGACCCACGGAATGGAAATCTCGACCAGCGTTTCTTCAACATCAAACACGAGATCTTCGAAATCGTCATCGAGCGAAATCAAGTGATCGACAAGCGCTATCAGATTATGCGCCTCAATCTTGAGCTCGAACACATTCTCGGCAAAATAGTTGGCGGCGTCTTCCGGGCAGCCCTTGGCAATAAGCTGCTTGACGACCGCGCTATATTGTTTACGGGTATGAGAGACGAGCTCGTCTTTCAAACCTTCCGAAAGATCCGGCGATTGCAGGCCATCTAATACGGAATCAACGGCGTCCAGATCTTCCCCGCGCTCGACCTCTTCACTAAGCCAACCATCGGTAAGGGCGGTCAACTTGTCCATGAGCACATAGTAGCTGCGGCCGAACTGTTCGGAAAAGTGCTTTAAGGTCTTGACCGACTCACGAATTTCAACGACCTTTTCAGCAATTTTAGTTGTTTCCGTAAGCTTAGTAAGGTCGTTTGATTTTACGATGAAGTCCTGCGCCTGCACGTACATTTGGGCAAGATGGTATGCTGGCTTTACGGCGATCATCTCCGGCACCTGGCAGTCGCGGAGCTTCTGATATACTGCCCTATTAGCCTTGGTTAAGCCGTTATCACTATTTGTTAAATTTATAGAATCTTTATCTTTGGACATCTATATCCCTTCATATCGGTCTATCTTCTCAGACTCACGTCAATTATACAACTTTATCCGCATGAGCGAATTAAATGACGCCTTGCTGGAAATATAATAGGTATAGTAATTGCAGCTCACGAGCATACCGGCAGGCACATAAGGGCCGATGTCGCTCCGGCGTAAGATTTGTAGGATTATAGTCATGAGGCGATTGTATGGATATATCAACTATCTTAATCTTGTTTGTAATCGGTTTCTTTATCGGGCTCACGTCACGTCTTTTTTATGCCGCCATGACCGGCAAATTTCGGACGCGAAAGCCCGACACAACCGACAACGTGCGCTACATCAGCCCCAAAACCAACAGTGCCGAGCAGAAAGCTGAGCACGAATCGGGTAAGCGTAAAAAAGCCGCTAACGAATAGGTTCTTATGTAGCTATATACTTTTACCCGAAATAGCGTTCACGCATCGTATTTGAAACGCCGTGCGTCAAAGTAAACGTGCGCTCGGCCATGCTGGGTTGCATAGTCCCGGTGCCGCAATTCGGCGTAATCAACGCTTGGCGGAGGATAAGCTCCTTATCGATTCCCCGGTCGACGAGAAGCTGCATCCCGGCTTCAAGCCGCCTGGCGAGCGATTCGACGGTCTCATCCGCAACTTGGGTCGGTGTTGGCAAGCCGGATGGTACGATGCCCCACGCCAATACGCCTCCACGGTTGAGAAATGCCTTCATCTCATTGGGGTAGAGTGCGAGTGTCTCGCTATACTCGTATGCGTCAAAGCTTATAACATCGGTATTTGTAGCCGCGAGAACGCTCCAGTCGGTATTGCCGCAGCAGTGAATCCCCGTAAAGGCGTCGACGGCGTCGATGATTTCATTAAGGTATCCGATGACGTCATCCCGGTTCATGCTGACAAGTGCAGACCCGATCGACATGATAGAGGGATCATCGATAAAGATAAGCGCCGGCAAATCGGGACGAACCTCTTTAAACTTCTTTACCTGCCATTTCGCTTTCATGACAAGCGTCTTTATTATGCCCTCGCGAATAACCTCATCGTAGATGCCGGGTTTCTTATTCTGATCTGCTACAGTATATC
Source organism: Candidatus Aquicultor sp. (assembly GCA_036504445.1). NCBI lineage: Bacteria > Bacillati > Actinomycetota > Candidatus Aquicultoria > Candidatus Aquicultorales > Candidatus Aquicultoraceae > Candidatus Aquicultor > Candidatus Aquicultor sp. Next base: position 40,994 of record DASXVE010000006.1, on the reverse strand, counting down.
CAATGGTAAGAGGCCCAATAATATGGCCTTTGAGCATACTTATCGCCGGATGTTCACCGGTTTTCAGCAAGTCGAGAAATGCGTAAAGGCCTTGCGCGTACTGCGGGCTTATCGCCAGCGCTTCAACGTCATCATTCATATACGCCTGAAAAAGCCGGTCGAGCTCGCTAATCACGTCACCGGTCGAGTCAAACCAGACCCGGCGCTCGGGTTCATCAACGACAAGGCCCGGCATGCCCTCGGAGTACTGCACATAAATGCTCTCTTTATAGTTTACATTTGGCAGCTGCGGCCACATCGGAATTTCCGGCAGCGAATCGAAAACCAATTTACATGCCGCATCAACATCCGTATGCGGCACGCTCCCAATTGCAGTCGCCCTGCACTTAGCATCTAATGTCATAATCGTTCCTCACTTACGTCATTGGCTTCACATGTCGCCATTCATAAACAAGTTGTTATGTAATTATACAGAAAACCTGCGGCTGCGTAGTTTTGCAGAGAACCCGAGCGATCGGGTTCTCTGCGCATTAAATATACTATTATCGACAGATTTTGTTCTGATTACTATACCCTTTTACCGGGCTATTTATGCGCCGAATACTAGCCGCCCTGTCTCTAGAACTGGACTTTAATAGCGCGTATTGGACAGGTGTTAATGCAAAGTTCGCAGAACACGCATTTCTCCTGGTCAAATACAAGATTCCAGTCGCTTTGTGCGCCTATCGTCAGTGCACCGGCACGGCACACGCCGGTGCACGAACCGCAACTTACACACCTCTCGGTGTCTACGACGATATCTTTTATCGCTTCCTGGACGCGAATGTTTTGTTCACGCAGGTATTCAATGCCTTTAGCGATCTGCTCGGGCGAACCTTCCAAATCGACGACAAGCGTGCCTTCGTTCTCATCAATCTGCGCGCGAAGGATAATCGGCACGAGATCGAAATCCTTTACTAGGTGATACGTTGTCGGGCTCTCCACCCGCTCTTCCGGATAGTGCAGGACGATTTTCTTCTTCGCCACTTAAATCTCCCCCTCTGCTACGATCTCAAGTGGCTTGACGGATTGCTCCGTTGAGAAACCCTCGATCGGCTGTTGGAGATAGAAATCCCCCTGCTGTATCCAGCCTTTTAGGGTCTCCGCAATCTTTCTCGCCTTGCTATAGCTTGCCACAGGTGCGGTTCGAACTGTCTTCCCGTTTATTTCAATTTTGCCGCTTCTAAGCTCGGCATAGCTTACCCTGCCCAACACCGGCCGTGAACGCGATGGGATACTGTAATCGTAAATCGATGTGTAAATATCTTTATCGCTAATCGCAGCCTTTTGAAGGATATCCTCGTCGAGCACCGGTATCGGGACGCCGACGCCCACAAACATGGTCGTGCCGTAGTTGTGGAAGGTGGCCGCCCTGATAAAATCGGGGCTCATCTCTTTTAGATTGCCGATAAGCGCAAGCGTTCCCGCCGATGACAGCGGTACTCCATTATCGCCTCGCACCTGGTTCGAGTTGAACTGCGTACCGTTCCAGGCAACGTAACCCGGCGCACCACCGATAAATACCCTGGTTCCAATACCGATGGTCCGGTAATACGGGTCGTTTATCAACGGGCTGAGCTGGCTTGACGTGCTGTAAGTCGCATTGCCGAGGCGCGGCAAAAGCGTACCCATGTATGTGTACAGGATGCGGGCGGACGAGTTTACCGCGACCGCGTAATTCTGATAGGCATTTCTCGGGTTGAAGAGATATGCCTCGTTTATCGTATCTTTATTAATATATGTGAGAAGCTCTTTTCTCGGATAGCAATCGGTCCCGTACGATTCGGCTTCGAGCTTAATCGTCTTGCCGCTGATGAGGTCCTCGATAACGTGGGCGCCGCCATAGGCCATGCCCACTGTTTCAGACGGTTCGGTAGCGCCGATATAGGTATCGACTGCGGCGAGCCCTCCGTACGCCGGTACGTCGTTCAGCCAGATTTTAGCCATCCTGATCGGGGGCTCGCTATGGCCGAAGTTAAGAAACGCGCCGCTCGAGCACATCGGCCCGAAAGTCCCCGTCGTGATGACATCGACTTTTTTTGTCGCCATGGCGACGCCTTCCTCCTGTACGATGTCGATGATTTCTTCTGCGGTTACAACTACCGCTTCACCGCGCCGTATCTTCTCGTTGATTTCTTCATAAGTTTTTGTTACGGCCATGTTTACCTCCCTTTCGTAAATACTTTTAGAAATTATTAAAAGAAATAAAAAAACTCTCATCCCATATGGGACGAGAGAAACTCCCGCGGTACCACCCACGTTCAGCTGATAGCGCAGCGACCGCACCTTATAGTGACCGGCGCTTGATAAAGAACCACTGCATTATTAAAACTGCACTTAACCCAATAACGGCTGGCACCGTCCGGTTCTACTGGGATGCCCCGGCACACAACCAAAGTATGCGTGTCATTGGCGTACCTGTTCTTCCGGAAGCTCGAGGACCATGTTCGGCTTCGCCGCCGCCCGGCTTTCACCTGACCCGGGTCGCTAGTACGGCCGGCTTTTCAGCCTACTCATTCCCGTCAGCGCATCTAACTGTCAATAACTGTAAATTACTGCTCTTGTTTTAAGCTAGCACGAGCACGAAACGGTTGTCAATATGTGCTCAAACTAATATGCATACTGCGTAAAACCTTAAAGGGCATCCATCTATACGGATGCCCTTTAAGGTTTAGCGGCAGTTAGCAAATCACTGGGTTTTGAGGCGACGACTGGAGTCGAACCAGTGTAAAATGACCTTGCGAGCCATTGCCTTGCCACTCGGCTACGTCGCCACTTATGAATTCCCCGGCTTCAAATACGTTAAACGTTTTCACGATTAAACCAGCAATTTGGCTGGCACCCCGGCAACCCAAGCGGACAAGCACCAATGCTAGCGGGTTTGCGGTGGACCTGGAGGACCTTCAGTATTTGTAGACGGATAATTTTGTTTTCCTTTGATGCGAATTGATTCTTTAAGTTTGTATGACAGAACGCCTAATCTCACTGCAACAGTGCGCAAACCGATATAGTTGACGGGGTTTTGATAGGCCTGATCGAGTTCCTGGTCAGAAAACCCGCGGTGTGCAAATTCGTCTCTGAGAAAAGCAATTCTCGGACCATAATCCCGATCATAGAGATTCTGGCTTTCCTGGGTATATAGAGTCAGGCGCTGCACCGACTTATTCCAGTTATCGTAATCTACCGATGGTTCATTTGCCTGCCGCCCTTGCGTGAAATCGGTCAGAGAGGCCGAGGCTTTAAGCCCTTCTTCAACCAGCGCTGTGTCGCTCAGTTTAGATTTCCACGTAACCTCTCGGGCAACGCTAACGGCAAGTAGAACAGCCGCCAACACAAGCACAGCGGCCGCAGCATATATAGCGAGCCTTATAACGAACGAATCTGATCTTCTCATATCTCAATCAAAGAAACTGTGATGCCTACACTTAAGTACTCTTGATTTATTTCTCAATAATGACGTGCTAAAACCTTCGGATGGTTAAGTTCTAATGCAACCTTAGACGGGAGTGCCACCTTTCTGCCAACTCCTCAATAATACTATTGAGGTGCTTCAACATTTGTAAAAATGGCTTTACTAGGCGTTAATGCTTCTAGACAAAGCGAATCTTCAAGTTAGCGCAGGTAATAAAGCTTCATGTAAGATGTTCACCTAGAAAGCTCAACCATCACAAAGATTTCCGCCTTTCCGCGAAGACTGCTTTTACGTTTAAGGCCGCCATATACGGATAAACTTAACTCGATTCAGCTATCTTATCGTTTATCAAACGAGACGAGAATCACATTAATTACCGGTTATTTGTCTGCTTTAGGGGTAGGATGGTTATAGGATGATCAGGAGATATGTATATATAATAAGCGATGCATTCCTTATCGGCCTAGCATTATTTTTGGCGTTTTTGCTGAGGTTCGGCACAGATATCAAGCCTGTGTATATGACATCGCTCTTTCTTTTGCTTCCACTCGCAATCGTTATTAAAATCGCCGTCTTTAAGTTCTCCGGGTTTTACAGCCAGCTGTGGCAATATGCGAGCTTAAAAGAACTCATGAGAATCGCACAAGGTGTACTGGCAGCTACTCTTCTACTCCTTTGCGCGGTTTTCTTGATTCAGAGCATCGAGCTGCCCAGGGGTATTCTCATTATCGATTGGCTTCTAACGTCCGCCTTTATCGGAGCCAGCAGGTTTCTCGTCAGGGCGAAGCAAGACTTATTGCCGACTTTAAGAGCACAGATGAGTAATCATAGCATCGAACAAAAACGCGTCATTATTGTTGGGGCCGGGCAGGCCGGCAGTATGCTCGTTAAGCAGATGCAGTGTAACCCGGATATGGGATACAAACCGGTGGCATTCCTGGATGATAATCTATCAAAACGAGGCCTTATGATCCACGGGGTCAAGGTCGTCGGCAGCGCAAGAATGATCCCGGGCATCATGGCCGACTACCCTGCCGACGAGATCATCATGGCTATGCCGTCGGCTGAGAGCAGCAAACGGCAAGGCCTCGCGTGTGAATGCCGTGAGCTGGGCATCCCTTGCAAAACTATCCCGGATATCGCGGAACTTGTCGACGGCAAAGTGAGCGTATCCCAAATACGTGATATCGACCCTAAGGAAGTTCTCGGTAGAAAAGAGGCCGAGATCGACCTTATGGGGACAGTCAAACAGTATGAGAAACACGTAATCCTTATAACGGGGGCCGCCGGGTCGATTGGTTCTGAGATCTGCAGGCAAGCGCTGATGCTCCGTCCAAAGAAAGTAATCGCCACCGATATCTCGGAAAACGGTTTGTATCATCTGGAGGAGGAAATTTTTTCTTCGCTGAACGGTCATAGAACGATATTTGAAGCCCGCGTCATGGATGTGAGAGACAGCCACGCCGTGAGCAGGATATTTACTCGTTACGAACCGGATATCGTCTTTCATGCGGCCGCATATAAACATGTACCTATGATGGAGCGGCATCCGATTGAAGCAATGGAAAACAACTTTCTCGGTACGCGTGTGCTAATCGAGGAAACTAAACACCATCATATTAAACGGCTGACGCTGATATCGACCGATAAAGCAGTTAACCCAACAAGTATTATGGGTTTATCAAAGCACCTGGCAGAGCAATCAATACGAGCTGCAGCCAGGGAACCGGATTGTGCCTCTAAATTTATGGCCGTCCGGTTCGGCAACGTACTGGGCAGCAATGGAAGCGTAATACCGAAATTCAAGCGCCAGATTAGTAAGGGAGAGCCCATAACGGTTACACACCCGGATATTACCAGATACTTTATGACTATTCAGGAAGCGGTGCACCTCGTCATTCAAGCAACAGCCATGGGTAGAGGCGGTGAAGTTTTTGTTCTTGATATGGGCGAGCCGCTGCGGATCGTCGATTTAGCAATGAGCGTCATCAGGTTATCGGGTTTAGAGCCGGGACGGGACGTACCGATAAAATTCACCGGCTTGAGACCGGGCGAGAAGCTCTATGAGGAACTGTTCGCACAAGAAGAGATTGCAAAGAAGACGGATCATCCGCAAATCTTTAAGGTATCAAGCAAGCTCAATGAAAACATACTAACGGCGTTCCTCAACGAGCTCGAAGACGCGGTTATTAGAGGAGATGCAAAGCGTTTTTCGGAGTATCTCAACAATAATTATCTTTTCCCGGCGGCGTAATTCTCATATGCGGTTAGCAGACCCATGGTAGCTCTAGGTAAAACTGGAGATAAACAACAGCAAAACGAAGGGTTTATCCATACAATCATTTCGGAATAAACCATTATGTTGACCGCTCTGTTGAGCTCATTTTTGCCGGCAGCTCTTTATTCATAGAACAAACTAAAAGGTATTAACGTACGAAGCATTGGAGGTTGGATGGATTCCTACAAGGTTTACAACGAAGTAGAGGTCGATAAGTGGGCAAAGGAAGCCGGCTTGCTGCCCGACGAGCAGCACGTTATCAGGGAGTATCTCGATTCGAATGCCAAAACCGTCGATGCCGGGACGGGTGGCGGTAGAATTCCATTAGCATTAAGAGACCTCGGTTTTACATCCCTGTACGGCTTTGATTTTGCGCCGAACATGATTGCGGCGGCAAGAAACCGGGATGAATCGTGCAGTATAACGTTTGATGTGCAAGACGCCATCGACCTTGATTACCCCGATGAGTTCTTTAGCCAAATCCTCTACATCCAGCAGATTTTATCCGCAATAACCGATAGCACCGGCAGGGAGAACGCCGTAAGCGAAGCGTTCCGAATTCTCAAGACCGGGGGAACGGCTATATTTTCGTTTTTATGCATAGATTATAGGTACAAGAGTCTTATCACCAGCGCTTATGTAAAGTATCTCAGGGCGTTCAGAGGGCTTCGAGGCTCGGATCGATCACCCCAGTGCTTACCCTTTCTAAAGGTTGACGATAAGCTCAACTACAGGGCCCTCTTGGATGGCGGCCCATACGCCTATTGGTTCACCGTACAGGAAGCATACGAACTTTTAGACCGGCATGGTTTCGATATAATTGCGCTCTCCTCAACCCTGTTTATCCGAGAAGACAAGTTCTTTAATTCCTACAAACAGCTTGCAAAAAAAGGCGTAGAGGGTGGGTTGTATATAATCTGCACGAAGCGCTAGCCGGCAAACGGTAGCTCTTCTCCTACAGCGTCCGCGTAGAGGCGCTCGTGGAGCGCAACAATATTCCTCGTATCAAACCCGGTTACTATCTTTGCGTGGCCGCGAAACCCCATAGCGCGCGCCTTATCAGGGTTCGCAAGTATCCACGACATGGCGCGTGCGAAACCTTCTATGTCCCCTGCTCTTACTAATAGACCGCAATCATCGCATAATAAATCCCGGGTTCCGCGAATATCCGACCCAATAACCGGAGTTTTCAGGCTCATCGATTCCATAACGCAACGAGGAAGACCTTCCTGCACAGAAGGCAATAGTGTCGCAACCGAGCTTCTCATGATAGTAGATACGTCATTGCGATGCCCCATGAAATGGACCCGCTCCACGATACCCAATTCTTGGGCGAGCGCACGTTGTTCGTCCATCAACGGGCCGTCGCCGACCAGGGCAAGGTGGGCTCTCCGATGCGCTAAGCGGGCAAATGCCTGCAGTACGACCTTGTGTCGCTTGCGCCGAATGAACTCCGCCACCATAACAAAAAGCGGCTCGTTCTTCCCTAGGCCGATCTCCGACCTTACTGCGGCGATCGCCGGTTCGGTTATTTGCTCTGCATTATAAAGCGCCGTATCTATACCGATCCCCGGCATATACCGTACGCGATCGGGGGCAACAATACGGTATCGTAATGCCGCCTCTCTGTCTTCCTGATTCATAACCACAAGATAATCGGTCCAACGGCCGGCCAGTTTTTCCAGACTACGAAAGGCCGTATTCTTAAGCGGCGAACCGCCTTTGTAAAAGTGGAAACCGTGTGCGGTATAGACAACCTTGAGTTTGCCCTGTAGCCGAACTTCTCGTAAGGCCAGTCTGGCTACAAATGACGCAACCGGTGTGTGTACGTGGACAATATCATATTTATTCTGCCGTACGAGGGATTGGACACGGTTGATAGAACGGCTGAAGTTATTTACGTCTAATGGACTACGAGACCATGCCACCTCCCATATGTTATCGAAGTTAGCCCGGCAATCATCGCAGTTGGAAACGCCATTGGCCATAGCGTCGACCTGCCAGCCCAGATTGCGAAAATGCTGGGCAAACGGCATAAGAAAGCCCCGGATGGTCGGTGCTATTGTGGTAAGTATAAGCAATCGCATGTATCTGAATCCCCTCTCTGGGTAGACGGACATATCTCTTTCCGCCGGTTGATGTCATCTCAAGCGCAGTTTTTTCGGTAATCAGGGAAGAAGTCATCGCTCAAGCCCTCAGGCTGGACCCGATTTCGCCAGCGATTTGTAAGATCGGCATACCGTTGTCCTTCCAGGATCATCCTAAACGTATAAAAATCGGCCCGCCGTTTCGAAAACCCGGACTTATATCTAAAGAGCGAGTCTTTTTTACCGCCAACCCCTCCGCCAAGGTGAGCGTACTTATTGCCATGTTCTTTCGACCAGATACATGCCGTTTCAAAGGCAAGCTTTGACGGCGCAAGTTTATTGTATGCGCCCAAAGTCGCGGAGAGGTGGTATTGAACAATGCCGTTAACGGTAGTGAATAAGACTGATGACGCGACGTTGCCGTCATCGGTCAAAACCGAGCATAAATGGCACGCGCTTCCCAACACAGACTTAAAATCGTAAAAATAGCTGTTGGGAAAGAAATATGATTCGCTGGCCGACACTCGCTCCATCGTTTCCCGGTAGTGTGCAATGAAACTATCATAAAGATCCCAATCATCGATTCTGGCCGAAAATCCCGCCCCAACAAGCCGTTTAATGTCTCTTTTATGGTCGCGATCTTTCTGCGTCCACAACTCTTCCATGGACTGTGACAGATCGATATAGACGGTTTGACCATGAGCTACCAGCAAGCCATATTGAGCCATTTGCTCTGTTGGAAGACTTAACAGCGGGTGCAATCGAAAAAACGCACTCACTATGCCCGATTGGACTCCGACCTCTTTAAAAGACCTAAAGAAACTATCAAGGGCGGGGGCATCGGCGAACGGGGTTATTAACGGTGTCGGATACCCGTATGGTGAAGCGGCATCATACCACTGGTGTGGCGCTTCTAAAACAGCAGGTACGCCGCGTATTAGAAGAGGCGCTAAGAACTTGTAATCGCCGGCTTCCGCATAAAATGCAACCGGCATACCACCTTCATATTGAGCGGTTAGTTCTACATATTCCGGGAGGTGGTAAAAATCGTACGTGGTTTGTTCTAAGAACTTAACCCATCGTTTATCATCCGGTGTTATGAACTCAGCTGTCACACGTATCCCCCTTTCAGCCGCATGCGGACTCAACACAGCTTTTTACCGGTATTAAGGCTGCGATGCCATACGTTCAAAAACATATTGCTTACTCGCGATACGAAGCACCGATCTCTTTGATGCGTGAGCCTACGTAAGACATATCTTTTGTGCTGTAGCGCATATCGCAATAGACCGATATCATCCTGCGACTAAGATCTAAGCCCGCCTGGTCGATTCCCTTAACTGCCGGATTTTCGAGCGGCCATAAAACCGCGGTATAGATATGCGAGTCAATCAGCTTCTGTTGTATATATGCCCGCCGTCCGGGTGTATTAAATACGACTATGCCCGAAAACGGGCAACTACCTATATTCTCTTCAGCCCTAAACATAGTAAGCCATGAGACATCTGCTAATACATCATATAATGCCTGATAGTTTAACCGCCTCTGCCGGCGCCACAGTTGTGTTGGGAATATATTGAGCATACTCCCGCTCCAATCAGAAATGCCGGATATTTCACCCGAGGCAATCTGCGCCTCACCAGACCTGGCAAGCCGGAGAAAAACTTCCTTGTTAATAGACTGATTATTCAAGTAGAGGCCTTTAAGCGACATTGCTGCGAGCTTCTCAAGCGATGCTTGTCTGTGGCCGTCGCTTAGCTTTGTCGGATAAGGCATTGGATGGCCGGCAGGCGACCACAGTACCCCGCCGTCGGGTGCCGGCAGCATTTTTCTTAAAGACACCACGCACCAGTCTGCCGTACTGTTATAAGCCCAATCGGACCACGGATCATGCGTATGATCCTCGATTACCTCTATGTCATTCCCATAAATAGCTTTGATATCCGTAGCCGGGCGCAGACCAAAATAGTTAACCGCAAGAACTACGTCGCCTGATTTCAGCTCAATGTTTTCACACCTTGGGGCTGGCAGGGTCGGGTTATCCTCATACGCGACTACGTCAATGCCGGTCGTCAGAAACGAAGCGACGACTCTTTGACAAAAGTAGCTGGGGACTAAAAAACGTCGCCATCCACGTTCCTTCATACCGTATGTAAGCAATGCACGAAACGCATCTCGTCCGGTCCCAAAAAGCAATCCGTTCTTATGCCATGGTTGTTCAGCTATATCATTTGCCTGGTCTGTTAATAGTAAATGAAAATCAGATCCGTATTCTTTATATTCATGATTCTCACCGGCTTGTGTATCGAAACCAGCGCCCAGCCATACCTCTGCATGCTTTACACGTGGTGATCTGCATTCAGCTGCATTTCCTTCCATTGCTTATCCTTCCATCTACTTATAACTTCGTATGCTCTTATACAAAAGCCTGGCTAGCGCATCTCCTAATTGATAAAGCGTAGTTATCTCTACATCTGCGCTATGTTCTGTGCTTGCCGGACGCAAGGTAAAGTATGCATCCTCGCGGCGGAGCAAAACGCTCCGCATGCCCAAATTTTTCGCTCCTTGGATGTCTCTTTCTACGTTATCGCCCACGTAAACCGTCTCGCCGGTCGTTAATCCGAGTTGGCCGCAGCAAACCTTAAAAGGCAGCGGGTCTGGCTTCCAGTGCCCGCGGCCAAGGTCATCGGCTACAACGACGGCATCAAATAACGGGGCGACACCGAGCGCTTCAATTTTCCTGCGCTGCACCCGAGCGTGCCCATCGGTAACACAGCCCAACAAGTACGTGCGCTTTAATAAGGGCAGTACCCTCTTTGCATCATCTGCCAACTCGATGCTCGGAATGTGCTCACGAAACAATTCGACAAGCTCCCTCACCCAAGATTCGGAAAACCCTAAGCGTACAGCGGCTTTTTCAAAAATGAAATCCCGGCCTTCATTAAAAAGAATGTCTTCAAGCAAGCCGCAGGTGTCGCGTGAGTTGCCGACGCCTCGCGCTTCCAGCTTGCGCGCAACTTCAGAAAAACCGCTTCTGAAGAAATCTATTTCGCGATACAGCGTATCGTCTAAATCAAATATAATGCCTTTAAACAACCTGCTTATCATGAACCCGGCTCCCAGAAGGTATTACCTCGATAACTTCAGAACCAACGTGGAAAACATCACCCAAAAAACGATAGAGGCGGACGTTCTCTATGTAATCATCCGGATCACCGCCAGCCTGTTCCCCGCAGGCCTCCAAGAGTAATGAGGAAAAGAGCCTTCCACGGCTGGCGATGTTGGCTAGAACAGTGGCCGATCCGATTCTCGTATTAACCTCAATTAATGTGGGTTTATCGCCCTGCACGAACATCTGAATATTTAAGGGGCCCCGCAAGCCCCGGCGTGACAGCGAATCGATCAGGCGGTATGCGACGTCCCGTACGAGTCGAGAGCCAATTGTATGCGAAATATACGCTTCGCCGCCTATGACTTTATCGCGTATGCGCGGTACGCACACATTACATGCCCCGGTAGATGTGATATACGCGTCGACGCTGACTTCCTTGGCATCGATAAACTGCTGAAAGATGATATCCGGATTAGCATTCAATAGTTGTTTCGCCTCTGCAACGGATTTGCAGGTTCCGCACCCCTGTGAGCCGAATCCGCGTTTCGGTTTATAAAAGATGGGGTAGTCTGCAAAATCCAGCTCAGCTTTCGCATATGTCTTGGGTTGCGGAAGTGCTTCCTCTTCAATAAATGCGGCAAATTGCAGTTTATCCAGGCATAAGTCAACGAGGTGCGGTTCAGGACATGCCACCGTTATACCCTCTTCGGCAAAACGCTGCTTATGGGGTGCAATCCTACTGAGTGCTAAATCCATCGTGGGAATAACAATGCCCACGCCGAACCGCATACAAGCATCTTCAAGACGCTCGATAAAGTCAGGCTCATTAAAGGCCGGCAGAACCAGCGTCTCATCGGCAAAACAACTTGCCGGAGTCAGCTCGTCCTTATCTGCAACGATAAGCTTACTATCAGATAACGCTGCTGTGTCGCGCATAGTCTGTTTTAATTGCAATGCTAACCCTACCCATCTACCGCCATTCGGCAGTAGAACGTGACCGCCACTCTGCGCTCTATGCCGTTTCTGCCAGTGTGTTTGCTGCATGATAGCAGAATGGCTGGAACTGCTAAGGCCGATATCATCTACCGAGACGGCATCCTGCCCGGCCCCATCATCAAGGCGCTTAAACAATAATTTATATACGGTCAATAGGATAATCTGAAGGTCTTTCACTACATTAAAACTCTTTACGTATTCGATATCATATTTGAGACGCTCGCTAAAAAGAAGCGCGTTTCGACCATTTACCTGTGCCAATCCTGTCATGCCCGGTTTCACTTCGAACCGCCGCATCTGCTCCGGAGTGTATCTCGCCACATATTGTGTAAGTGTCGGCCGGGGCCCAACGAGGCTCATATCTCCTTTAAGAACATTAAACAGCTGCGGCAGTTCGTCTAAACTCCAGTGCCGTAAAAAACGCCCGGCTTTAGTCAGACGATCGTCGTCGGGAAGCAAATCGCCGTTTTTATCCCGTTGGTTCGTCATCGTGCGAAACTTATATATTGTGAAGGGCATAGCGTTCATGCCTGGCCTTACCTGAGTAAACAATATAGGCCACCCTATGAAATACAGTACGGCTATCGCTGTTGCCGCCAGAACGGGAGACAAAACAACTATCCCGATCGCCGATCCGATAATATCCATAGCTCGCTTCATGAACCTGTTCACGCTGCCCTTCCCTCCTTCTTTAGCACCGTCTTTTCTCCGGCATCCGGGATAACCACCGAACGGAGTAACGCCGCCATATCAGCCGCCGTTACTTGCAGGCAATATCGCTTTTCTACTTGCGCTCGGCCTGCCTTTCCCATTGTTTCTTGTAATGCGGGCTTATCGCGCAGTTCACGTAACGCCTCGACCCAATCTTCTTTGGTGCTCGCTAAAAACCCGTTTACCCCGTGTGCTACTATGCGCTGATTTATCCCGATCGGTGAAGCAACTATGGGCTTTGCGCACGCCATATACTGGATCAATTTATACCCGCATTTACCGCGTTCCCAATGATTGTTGGCCAGGGGCATAATTCCAACATTAAAACCCTGAATCTCCGAAACCTCCGTCTCCTCAGACCAGCACAGCGCTTTAGTCGGAACGTCCGACAGCTTTATATTCCCGGCCCCTACAAGTACCAATCGCGCATTCCCATCTTTGCAGATTTCAGCTAGCGCGGGTTGTACCAGCTCCAAATACCGTGCGGTAACCGGTGCGCCGATCCACCCGATCGTAAAAACCTGATTGGGTGGTGCTTGCATTAATGGATAACGATTGAGGTCGATAACCGTAGGCATCCACTCGATACGTCTAGCCCCTGCCGTACGTGCCCGCTCCGCTATATATTCATTTCCGGCAACAACCAGTGAGGCGTTTTTCATCACATGATCAATCTTCTTGTTTAATAGCCTGCGGATCACCGGATTGGTATTCGTATCATAGGCGTGAAACGTAGCGTCATCATAATCAACAACATACGGCACCTTTAGGCGAGCCAGAATCGCTTCCGCCCATGCAGGCGCCCACGGGATAATCTCCTTTTCAATCCATAAAACATCGAATTGCTTGCTCTTGAGAACATCCCGGATACGCCGGAGGTAGCTGCTGAGAATCGGCGCCACGCTTTTCTTCCGGCCGCTATAAAGATCGTCGATATAACCGTCGCTAAGCAAAGGTGCAATAGTGACGTTAATGGACTCTGCGTTCAGTGCCGGTAAGTACTGATAAAAACGCAGACGGCTGCTAGAGCCGGACCGGCTGTATCGGGTTAATAGTAAAACATTAATTTTTCTCATACGCTTCCTTGTAAAATCTAATAAACTTAGCGAGAAGCTGCTCGCTGGGAATATAATCTTGCAGGAACTTATTGCCGTTAAGAATCAGGGCTCTAGCCAAATCATCGGATGCCGTAACACGCATGATACAGTCTACAAGCGCTTCAACATTTTCTTTTTCGAAGAGAAGGCCTGTTGTATCGGCCAGAACCGTTTCGTTTAAGCCCGGTATGTCGCTCGCTATTATCGGCAGTCCTGCGTTAAATCCCTCCAGGGCAACAAGGCTGAACGACTCGCTTCTCGAAGGGATAACAAGCAGATCATAAGCGGGAAGGGTTCTCTGGATATCAGAGCACCTGCCCTTGAGCTCAACGATACCTGATAGTCCGCGCTCGCCTATCAGATTCGCCAGGTGTTCCTCATCTAAGCCCGCACCAAATATATGGCAGCTCGCCTCAAAACCTCTCTGGTGTAAAACAGCCATGGCTTCAATCAGTACATCGAACCCTTTGTCTCTTACAAGCCGACCGACCGTGCAGATCTTAATATGCTTCTTAGACGCATGCCTGTTGTCGTCAACTGTCATGCGGTCGACATCTCCCTGCCGCGACTCAACCGGTCGAATCCAATTTGGAATATAGTCGATCTTTGCCCTATGATCTTCCCCTAAACGGGTGATAACCTGCACCCTGAGCGCCTCGGAAACACAGCATATGCGCCGCAACCTCTTAAGAAGAAACGTCTCGATTCCGGTTTTTTGATTCTCTAAACCGGAACCTTCTGAATCTGAAAACTGATGCACGGTGCTTACAAAAGCCAAGTTCTCAGAAAGGACCATCGATAATGAGGAGACGAAAAGCGGGAAACGGCCGTGAACGTGAACGACACTGGCAGAAGGCCGTGACTTTAGGTATCTAAACAGCCGTATATTCGAGCTTATAAACTGAGCCGGTTTAAAAGAAATTGCGAGCGTTGTGAACGGCAACCGCTCATCTTCAAGCTGTTCGGTCAGCCATCCTTCGCCGGGGCATATTACCACGTCTAACAGACCGGCATCATGAAGCAAGGATGCAAGATTGAGAACATGCACCCCGACGCCGACACGCTCTGGCGATGCTGGGATCAAAACTACTTTCATCCGGCCGCTCCCGTTGTTCTATAGTGCATAGCTACTGATAGTGCGCCATATAGTATAGTAAATGTTAAGCCCCCGTAAAATGGGTCTACCAGCACGTTTCCGGTTAGGGAAACTATGAGCGCTATGCACGTAACCAGCAGCGCAATACGAACAAGTCTCGAGTATCTTTCCATTCGTTGAATCTTCAGAACGGGCCCGACGATGAGAGCAAGCAATATGATAAGCCCAAGTAAGCCGTCGGATACGCCATGGTCCAGAAAGAAACTATCAGATGTGGTCGCATTTAAAAGTTGATGGAATGTATTGTTGCCAAAACCGAAAAGAAAGGCAACCGGGTCTGAAAGCCACATGTTTAAACTTCGTATCCATAGGTCAAAGCGCCCTTCTATCGATGAACGTGCGACCGTTCCCTGGGTAAAAGACTCAGTAAACCGATTTATCGTTAGGTCTTGGGAGATAAAATAGCTTAAGGTGATAGCAATACTCATAACCAGTATCAGCAATACTGCCGCGCGCTTTGTCCGCCTTCCTTCAGTCGCAGACCTCTTCACCAGCACCAGAGACAAAATGAGCGCCGTGGCAAAGAATGCCAACATTGCGCTGCGGGACTGAGTCAGCGCTAAACCGATAAGGTTAAAGGCAAGTAACGTTACAGAATATACCGGGCGAAGATTTCTTTTCTCCTCGCGAGGATCCGGTGCAACTATGTTATGAAGCAACAAGATGCAGGCAAGCGCGTGCACAGCACCTATTTCGTTATAACTTGCCTGGTATTTGAGACCTTCGCCGCCGGCATACGAGATAAAACCGGCGATTTGATGAAGCCCGGGTACCGTTACATATAGGTAAAGTGAATAAATGCCGATAGCGGACCCGGCAATGGCCAAGTTATTGGTGAAGTCTTTTAAGTCCTGCATCGATTTAATAAACGTTAGAGCAAGACCACCCCAGAGCATCGTCTCAATAAAACGAGAAAACGTAGCCCAATCGACGTCATACCCAACTAAGAATGCGAAGCTGGTTAAGGAAAGAAGTGCATAAAGAGCGAGCACGTACAAAAACAGAGGCAGGGTCTTCGGTATCTTGCCGAGCATGAGTATATAAGCCGCTAAGGTTAGGCACGCTAGAACAAAAAGTACATCAACCGGCCTAATGGAGAGCCCCGCTATGTTGAAGAGCTCGATTCTATCAGCTAAAGATACGATCGGCATCAGGGCTAGCTGCAAACATCCCAACCACCGAATCGCATCGAGTGTACTTAGTCTTTGTTCGCTCATTTAAGTGGATCCTTTTTCTCAAAATTTCGCCGGAAATCAAGCAATGTATCTTCTGTGATCCTGTCGATTCTATTCGAATCCGAAAGCGCCTGAAGCATGCTTTGCCGGATCATGCGCGCGCTAATGCCGGGTACGTACTTTTGCTTTTGCGCCCTGTACTTAAGCGAGAAAAAAGCATGGAGATACGTTTTGTACGCGAAACCCCAGGCGGCAAAACGATACCGGGGCAAGTTACGCTTTTTGTAGATGATTTTAGATAAGGTATAGTTATACACATACACGGGATCGGTAGTGTCGTGAGAATGATTTGCCTCATGGCAAACGGTGAACTTTGGATTATACGCTAACTTATAGCCGGCTCGAATCGCTCTCGTAGAGTATTCCCAGTCCTCGAGGCCGAAGAAATAGACGTCCGGCAAGAGACCGATCGCAGAAAAGACTTCCCGTTTTATAAGCATGAGCGCGCCGGATATAAAACTCCGTTCTTCCGCTGTTTCATATTGGCCTTCGTCGACCTCATTGAAGCCGATGTATGTTTCATTGCCCCAATTCGATATGCTGCCCCCAACGCTCCATATCCGCTGCGTATCCGGCCAAAACAGTATCTTTCCGCCAAAGATGCCGAACTCGGGGTGATGCTCGGCGAACTCTACGGCTGTTGTGAGAAAAGCCGTGTCCTTGACGACGCAATCATTGTTCAGAAGCAGTACGTAGTCGCAATTATCGTCTAGCGCACGCGCGATACCGCGGTTGCAGCCCGCAGCAAAACCTAAGTTCTCGCCGTTCAGAATGAACTCAATGTCTCGTTTTGAGAATTGGGCCATCAGCGTGCTCATCGAATCATCGGTCGAGCCATTATCGACCAAGTAGATGACATAGCTGCGATAGTCGACGCACTCCAGCGAGCGAAGACAACGGGCTGTATCTTTGTAGTTGTTCCAGTTAAGAATTACGATCCCTACCTTTGCCTCTTTAGATCGACTCGCTACAAGATCATCCACTTATTTAGCCTCCGGTCCTTGAGAATACGATGGCAACCGCAACCAGCCCTGAATAAGCGAGCGCTCCTCCGGCGCTAATAGCCGGAACCAAGCCGTCAGCACAAAGGTTATAAATACGATCATAAGAAACATCGCCTTGAGAGCGGCTCCTAACTGTGCAAAAGCAAGAACAAGCAATAGCCCGGCAGTCGTAAAGACGAGTGCCGCCCTTCCTAACCGTAGCGCATCCTGCCTTAATACCACTCGAAGTACGGTAAAAAGAAACAGCATATCGATGGTTACACGCAGCATCCAAGCGATAGCCGCACCCTCCACGCCGAATGACCGTATCATTAAAACCACAAACCCCACGTAAAGAGGAAGTTCGATAAGGTGCAGTTTCGCCGTCAGGTCCGGACGCCCCATGCCTTGGATGAGGCTCACGGGCACCTGTGCCAGGCTGTTAGCAAAAATGCCTACAGCCAAGTATTGAAGAACGCGCGTGCTGTGCGTAGCGAACTCAGCGCCAAGCCAGAGGTTGAGGCCTTCGCGAGCAAATATAATAACAAAAAACGTCAGCGGAAACATAAGCAGGAAAATATACTTAATTGCCCTCATGAAAAGTTTCAACGCCCGTTCACGGTCTTGTGTAAAGCTCGTCGTAAACGCCGGAAATAGCACGCCGACAAATGCGGTTGAAATAATCAGGGTTCTCATCATTAAATCGTAAGGTGTTGCGTAGTAGGCCACGGCAACGGTGGACACTAAAGCCGCGATTAGAAACCGGTCGAGGTAGAGTAAGACCGGGCTGATGGTATTGCTTACCGTGATCCAGCCCCCGAATTTGAACAAAAACGAGACCAGGCGATAATTTATGATAATGCGCCGCCGCAACTGAGGCACCATAGTCAAGCATGACATTGCATAGGCCAGCCAGGCCACCAATCGGCCAAAAACGAGAATTGCTACTACGGGCACGAGGCCCTTATAGAAATACAGCATCACGAGAGGGCTTATAAAGGTAAAAATGCCCATCGGCACGCGAATAGCGTTGATTACCGGAAACCGCTGGTGCGCTTCAAGAAAACCACTCAAGCCCATGGTACTGATGACAATTGGCATGGATATTGCCAGAAGGTAGCAGCAAAGAAGCGCTTCCGGTTGTAGTTTCTTAGAAATTCCCAGGACGTCGCGGACCAGCCACGGCGTAGATATAGCTAACACTGCCGCACTTACCAGCCCTAAAAGAAACATCAACGATACCGACGTCCAAAACAAGGACGGGATTTCGTTTGATTGTTCAGACGCCAGTTTTTCGGCCACGAGCTTGGTCAGGGCGCGTCCGAGCCCTAGATCGAATATGCTGAAATACCCGACAATCGCCCATATCAAGGTCAGCAATCCGAAGCGCTCTGTGCCGAGCCCCTTAACCAGAAGCGGTATAGCGAAAACGGCGACCACCATAGGAAGGACTTGTCCTGTGATGTTAAGGATGGTATTCCGTGCTAGAAGGGTGCCGCGCGTTAACTCGCGAGAGTTATATTCCGACATGAAAAATCACTCCGTTGCGACTTAAAACAAAATGGCAAATTCGCTTGTATTGCAGTTATCTCACCTTCCAGCAGGTTCTTTCGCTCACACTACAGCCGGCTTCTTAATCAGGTATGCTCTACCCGATAATGCCTAGCTCATAGCTATTGTAGGCTTAACTAGTTCATGTATATGTTTTTCCATATGGCGTGACCTTAAACATTGGCCTACCATGTCATTACTGCCGAAAATGAGTGGATATGTGAGCGTTACGAGTGATGTATTCACGTGAAGGACAGTCTTAGCCGTGCGGGTTTGAAAACAAAAAAAGGGGCCAAAATGGCCCCCTTTTGGGATTACTTTCTACTACAAGGCTCAATTAATTTTTTATCGTGCCCATGATTGCTGAGAGCGAAGTGTTGTTAATATTATTATTGCCGCCACTAATATCACTGCTGCCACCGACGCACCTGATACCATAACCCGCAACATCGCTTACGGTGTTGCCCTGGATGGTCCCCTGTGTATTGGTCGTGCTGATACCGCAAGGAGTATCGACATCACGGCTGATGACGCTATCAATATTGCGGACCGTATTGCCTTGAATTACAATGCCGGTGCCGCCGCCAAAGACAACGATACCGTGGCGGTACTTACCGGTAATTTTGTTGCCGATAATCTTGATGTTTTTATGCTGGTAGACATTACCGTTTTGAAGGGCGATGCCCATTGGCTCATTCGGTGCTGAAGCGCTGCCGACAATGGTATTATTCTCGACTACGCTGTCTCTTGAGTAATCGCCCGAGGCGACCGGCTCGAAGTCGATGGCGCCAGGCATATTGTCTTTGCCCATCCGGTAAAAGTAATTACCGCTGATGGTGATGCGCTCGCCGCAATCGACCGATACGCCGCAGCGATTCGTCATGTTGCCGGTGAAACGATCGTTCTTGATCACGATATCGGCACAGCCCGTTCCTGGCTGATCCGGCTGACGGGTTACGTTAATACCGTCGGAAACCGGATTCGCGAATGTTACGCCGTCGAACGTGACTTTCGAGCTTTGTGCAAGCCACACGATATGATGGAATTCATCGAAGCCGAATGCGCTCGCATTGCCATCGAGTGTGACATCATGAATCGCGATATTAGACTTGCCGCCTATCCGAAGCAGGTGTCGCCCGCTGCCGGCTCTCTTCTTGATGGTACCCCCGCCTGCAATCGTTACATTTGACGGCACATCGAGCGTACCGCTGACGAATGTGGATCCTTTGGGGATAACAAGCGTTTTGCCGACTGAAGCATTAAGCGCAGACTGCAAAGCGCCGGTGCTATCGGAACCATCGCCTTTTGCGCCGTAATCGGCAGCATTAACAGTCGCACCCGTGATCACATACTGGCCACCGTCACTTGATCCGGAACCCGTTGATGTTGTGGTTCCCGTTCCTGTCGTTCCTGTTGTATTACCAGTACCGGTGTTTGTGGTCGTATCGACCGGTGCGGTCTGGGTTTCTTTCTTAAGCGTTATCGTTTTTGGAACCGACGAGTTAATCCAAGCACAGGAACCTGCAGGAATAGTTGTTGTCAACTTATACTGCTTTGTTGCTTGTTTGTAGACATAAGCATCATAGCCGGTCGGGACCAGAGCATCATCGTCAAACGGGTTTCCAACCATGTTCCAGCCTGCTTGAAGCTCTGTTGCAGCTTCGCCGGTAGACTTCATGTTCATAGTTACCGTTGTTTCTTTCGAGAAGAACGCCCAATATCCGGCTCCCATAACGGCTGGGTCAGCTTTGTCATACGTCCCAGTCTTAGCATTATAGGCATACAGCTGGGTGCCTAGATCAACACCATTGCCAACCGCAACCATATTCCATCCTGCGGGATACGAAACGGTTACGATACTGGGAACTTCTGGAATACTTGGTGTTTCAGTGGTAGCTGCAACAGATGATGGAGTCACTGTTGCGTCTGCCGCTGTCGCTACAACCGTGTTGTTGGTTGTAGCCGCGGTGTTGGTACAAGTTGCCGCTGAAGAATTTAAAACCGGAAACGTTAGCTGGGTAGCTACGACCATTGCCACTATGGCAACTACAGGCTTCTTGATCCACTTTTTCCGAGCCACTTGTGCTAGATGATTTGGTGTGTACTTCACGTCTTTTAAAACCCTCCAAAATCGTTGTCTCTTCTGTGTTTTCCCTACTTGCATAAAACACTCCTATCCTTACATGTTACATATGCACACTTGGTGTGCTACTAAGCGAAAACCAGTCTTAAGACACGGCGCATTTACTGTGGTATGGCCGCCATTTAATACAGTAGCATAGGGAAAATTGTTATCAAGAAATGAGGGCTTGCTTGACTTCGGCTTGTGGAAATGCGCTATCATGCGCTATTATTCCTGGTCAGGATAGGCATACATTTGTATATGCATGTTGATTGCGTTTTACAAAAAGAATACATTTCTGCCCGGCGATAGGCTTACCTGCAAAGCGCCTTTGAAGCTTTAGGCCGCCCGTGCGCTAATCGAGCGCCACCACCGCTCGTTTCGTTTGTACCAGTCGATAGTCATGCTCATCGCTTCGGAAAAGCCATATGCGGGCGCCCAGCCAAGTGCGCGCACCTTGCTCGTGTCTATCGAGTATCTGCGATCATGGCCAAGGCGGTCCTCGACAAAATTCATAAGGGATTTTGGTTTGCTGAGATGATTTAGAATAGTCTCGGTAATCTCGAGATTCGTTACCTCGTTGCCCGCACCGATGTTATATATATCACCGATTTTGCCCTTGCGCAGCACGACGTCAATGCCGTAGCAGTTATCTTCAACAAAACACCAATCGCGAACGTTCTTGCCGTCACCGTAAATAGGCACCGGCACGTCGGCGAGGAGGTTGGTCACAAACAGCGGAATCAGCTTTTCCGGATACTGGTACGGGCCAAAATTGTTCGAGCTTCGGGTGATTAGCACCGGGGTGCCGAACGTAGTTAAATGGGCCAGGCAAAGTAGGTCGGCAGCGGCTTTACTGGAAGAGTAAGGGCTGCTCGGCTCCAGCTTGTCGGTCTCTTTAAATGAACCCTCTGTTATGCTCCCGTAGACCTCGTCGGTCGATACATGAAGAAACCTGGTGATTCCCAGGTCGCGTGCCACACTTAGAAGCGTTTCACATCCAAGAACATTGGTTGTTAAGAACTCTTTCGCTGATGATATGGAGCGGTCGACGTGGCTTTCCGCAGCAAAGTTTACTACCGCATCCGCACCCTTCATCGCAGCCAGAACAGCTCTTGTATCACATATATCACCTTTAATAAAAGAGTAATGCGGGGCTTCTTCGACCTCGCTCAGATTTTGTAAGTTGCCCGCATAGGTAAGCTTGTCGAAGTTTACTATCTGATAATCGGGATATTTTGCGAGCATATAACGGATAAAGTTGGAGCCGATAAAGCCCGCCCCGCCGGTAATGAACAGCTTCAAAATAAAACCCCCTGAATATAATAGGTATTACTATCCATGCTTAAGCGACCAGTCATACGGAATCTCATCCGTATCGTGTGGAAGGCGGTGCTCGTCGGGCTCGCTGTAGTTATACAGCTCCGTCGGTGCATTTACCACCATCGCTTCGTTATCACTTATGCATTTCCAACCGTGATATACCTCATTCGGCACATGAATGAGCGTCGGGTTGTGCTCGCCGATGAAAAACTCGTTGACCTCACCCTCGGTTGCGGAACCCTCCCGTCCGTCGTAGAGGGCGAGCTTTAGCATCCCCTTAACACAGGCGATGTTATCTACCTGCTTTTTATGCATATGCCAGCCCTTAACAACACCTGGATAGGTCGTTGTTACATATATCTGACCGAACTTTTCAAAAAGGTCGTCATCACTTCTAAGCATCTCCATCAAACGACCGCGCTCGTCCGGAATCACTCGCAGCTTTTTTTGCTTCACACCGTCTATCACGTTATCAGCCTCCTCTTAGACCATCAAACTTCCCCATGCATGGGCCAGTACAAACAAGTTATCTACGCCACTTCAACCTCGCTGTTATCGCCGACCATCAGCCGGTACGCTTTGGGCCGCTGCTCGCTTCGATGAACCGTTACATTTCTACCTAAAAGGCTGTCCTCAATGCGGCTGCCAATCGCATCGATTATGCAGTCGGCCAGTATTATCGAGTGCTCGATCTCGCTTCCGGTTATCGTCACGTTATCGTGAACCGAGGTGAAGGGGCCGATATAGCTGTGCAAAACCTTGCTGTTCTTGCCGATAATCGCAGGCCCGCGAATCACGGAATCATGAATCTCGGCGTCTTCTTCCACAACAACACGCCCGTAAAGCCGGGTGTTTTCGCCTATAATACCGTCGATTCTGGGCTCGATGTCTTCAAGCATTATCCGGTTGGCTTCCAACATATCCTCAAGCTTTCCGGTGTCTTTCCACCAGCCGCTGATAACATGCGGGTGCACATCATAGCCGTTCCCCACCAGGTACTGGATGGCGTCGGTGATCTCGAGTTCATTGCGTCGGGACGGCGTGATCTCATTCACCGCCTTGAATATGTTCTTGTCGAACATGTAGACGCCGACTAACGCCAGATCCGACGGAGGGTTCTTAGGTTTCTCAACGAGTCTTTTCACCTTTCCGTCGCCCAGCTCGGCCACACCGAACTGCTGCGGGTTTTTAACGTGAGCTAAGAGTATCTGGCAGTTGGGTTTATTGCTGTTAAATGCTTCAACGAGACCGTTGATACCGTCTTTTATCATGTTATCCCCAAGGAACATGACGAAATCGTCCTCGCCGATAAAGTCCTGGGAGATTTTTACGGCATGCGCCAGACCCAAAGGGGCTTCTTGCTCGATATAGGTGATAGTGACTCCAAACCGGCTGCCATCACCAACGGCATGCATGACCTCTCCTTTCGTATCGCCAACTACGATTCCAATGTCTTTTATGCCCGCATCTCTAACGGTTTCGATCGCATAAAAGAGAATAGGTTTGTTGGCGACGGGTACTAATTGTTTCGCACTCGTAAACGTAATCGGTCGTAGACGCGTGCCGCTTCCACCGCTAAGGATTAAGCCTTTCATTAATCATCCTCCGAGCCTTCGACGTTGAAATTTACCTATGTTTCCGACATTTGCACGTCTTGTTATTCCCAAAACATGCATTTACTAAATCTTAAAGGCCCGGCTATCTAGCGTCCTGCGCTCTGTTGCAAGAGTAGTGCTGTGATTGGTTGAAAGTAAGAATGGATATAAATATCACAACCTAAGTAAAGGAGACCGCTCGTGAAGATACTTGTAACCGGCGCTAAGGGAATGCTTGGCACCGATCTGCTCGCCGCCTTTTCTGCTAAGCATGACGTAATCGGCGTCGACATAGATGGTTTCGACGTAACGGATAATGTAGTAACCGGCAAAAACATCGCAAGAATCAATCCCGATATCGTGGTCCACGCAGCAGCGTTCACTAATGTCGACGGGTGTGAGACTAACGTCGCTTTAGCGTATAAAGTAAATGCGGTGGGCACGCAAAACATTGCGCTTGGCTGCCAAGCTCTGGATATACCGATGCTTTACATAAGCACCGATTTTGTCTTTGACGGTAAGAAGGGTGAACGGTATCTGGAGTGGGATATGCCGAACCCGCTAGCGGTCTACGGCGCGTCAAAGTATGCCGGAGAGCAAATCGTACGTGCGCTCCTCAATAAATTCTACGTAGTGCGGATCGCTTGGCTGTATGGGGAGCATGGCAACAACTTCGTCAAAACCATACTGCGGTTGGCCGATGAGAAGGATAGACTACAGATAGTGAGCGACCAAGTAGGTTCGCCCACCTATACGAAAGACGCAGCGCGAGGAATTCTCAAGCTTTTAGCCACCCAAAACTACGGAACATACCATATGGTTAATAAGGGTGAAGTCTCCTGGTTCGGTTTCGCAAGCAAAATACTAGAGCTTGCAGGCAGAAATGATATTGTAGTGGAGCCTATCACCACCCAGGCACTTAATCGACCGGCAAAGCGGCCGGGGTTTTCGGCGCTCCGGAACATGGCACTTGAGCTTACAATTGGCGACTTTATGCGTCCTTGGGACGCCGCTCTCGAAGAGTTTATGATAAAGCGTTAGCTAAGAAGCTCTTCGGGCCGGGGCTCCACTCGGATGTGTTTCGTACCGGATATAGTTATAGTCGTATCCGTTACCCGGCATCACATGGTTAATGACAATGCCCAGCATACGGGCGCCTATCTTTTCAAACGCGGCTTTTGCACTGATAAGAGCATGCTTCTTAGTTTGCCCATAACGCGTGACCAGCAAGACCCCGTCCACGTTCGGTGCAACTACCGCGGCATCCGTCACCGCAAGAATCGGCGGTGAGTCGATAATAATGAAATCATACGATGTCCTTAAGCTCATAAGAAAATCCTTCATGCGGGTGGATCCAAGCATTTCGGCAGGATTAGGAGGAATCAGGCCGCTCGGTATCATATCGAGCCCTTCGATTTGAGTGCTCACAACCGCACCCCTTGCATCTACCTTGCTCGCTAATATGTTCGAAAGGCCGACCTCATTTTTTACGTTAAGAACAGTATGCGCTTGTGGTTTTCTGAAGTCGCAGTCAATAAACATAACCTTCTGGCCTCCCTTGGCGAGCATTATCGCCAGGTTCGCGCTTACCGTAGTTTTGCCTTCTTTCGGGCCTGCGCTCGACACAAGGATTACCTTGGTCGATTGATCGAAATTGAAATACTGGATATTAGTGCGCAGGCTTCTAAATGCCTCCAGAACAACCGAGTTTGCCTCTTGTTTACCCACTGCCCTTCTATTAGTCATTACCGGAATAGTGCCCAGAGCGGACAGCCCCGTTAAACGTTCAATTTCGGGGGCGACCTTTACTGATGTATCCAATCGCTCGAGTAGAAAAGCCAAGCCCGAACTGAACATCAACCCTGCGAGCATGCTGATCACTAGATAGAGTGCGGGCTTCGGTTGCACCGGATATATCGGCTGTGTGGCAGGTTCTACCAATCGTATGAACGTCACCGGTTCTGAGGATGAAAACGATTGAATGTCTTTAATCCTCTCCGATAAAACTATGCCTAACATGTTTGTAATGTCGGTGGCTCTCTTGGGATTAGTGTCCTTGACTGTTACCTGTATAAGCTGGGTATCGATAATTGGCGCCGCAGTTATCCTTTTGAGAAGATCCCCCGAGCCCGTATTTAGCTTAAGTCGTTTAATAACCTCATTTGCGACGACTTGTCCGTTTAAAAGCTCGCTGAATGTTTTTGCCAGCCTCTCATCCAATAATACGGATTGATACGGATCAGCGGTTGTCTGATTCGACGATGCAGCCGGCCTGTGGGCAACCAACAATTTGGCCGATGTTTCATATACTGGTATCATTCTCGACGATATTATGGCGGCGGCAAGCATACATAGCAAAGTCACTATTAGTATCAAGCCTTTTCGCTTGCCTAATATATGCAAACTTTCGATTAAGTCGGTATCGGTTGATTTATCCATAAGTTCTTACCGAACAAGTAGAAACACGGCTTGCTCGGCAATACAGCTCCTTTCGGTTTTTGTAAATTACTTCCTCTATTTATTGCAAAACATCTCTCACTTTAAACATGAGGAGTTAACGTACTAATGACCGTTTGTAATAGATTTTCAAACAAAGCCCTGTTTGAGATCTATTCCTTGCGCCTACGATCTATGGCACAACCTCATATCGAGATTCTATCTTGGGTGCGTTTAAAAGCGTCGCCCGCACCGAACAATACTTTTCTTCCGATAATTCGATAGCCCGCTTCAATGCCGATTCGCTGATGCTATCGCCGGTTATTCTGTAGGTTAATTCGATTTGCGTAAACCTTTTCGGGTATTGATCCTGCTGAATGCCCTCGACCTCGACACTAAATGAAGTTACGCTATGGTGCTGTTTCTCCAAGATGCTGATAATATCAATCGCCGTGCAGCCGGCCAAGGAGAGCAAGAGCAATTCCGTAGGGCGAAAACCCGCACCTTCACCGCCATGCTCGGGAAGCGAGTCCATCACAACTGTCATCTTACGTTCGCCCGCGCCAACAAATTGCAGGTTATCTACCCACTCGACATGAAG
Organism: Candidatus Aquicultor sp.; assembly: GCA_036504445.1. Taxonomy (NCBI): domain Bacteria; kingdom Bacillati; phylum Actinomycetota; class Candidatus Aquicultoria; order Candidatus Aquicultorales; family Candidatus Aquicultoraceae; genus Candidatus Aquicultor; species Candidatus Aquicultor sp. The sequence goes on along the minus strand of DASXVE010000006.1, from coordinate 14,260 downwards.
CTTCATAGTATCCTCCGCCGGATTCACGATACCCGTCTATTTATGTACACATAATCGACATTTCTTACATATGGGTATGTACCCTCTTAGCTATTCTTATAAGCGTTAATCCTGCGGATTATGATGTGCCCAATAACACTACTGTGAGGCGTATATCACCGGCATAATATCCATTATTTACCCGCTACAGCCGTGATTAGTGATTTAAATAAGCGGTTGCCGGGTATATAACCACATGCATGTTGATTGATGAATTCAGCCCGTAACAGCTATAATTCAATAATATTCATGAGCGTGCGCAACTAAGTTTACGTGCGCTCATGCAGCGAGTATCGCAGAAAGGAGATGCTATGCTTGAACTTATGGATTTAAAAGTAGAGGTATCCGGTAAGGAAATCCTCCACGGAGTTAACCTGCAGATAGATGAAGCGCAAACGCACGTGCTGTTCGGCCCGAACGGGGCCGGGAAAACCACACTCTTGATGGCGATCATGGGATTCCCGGAATATAAAGTCACCGCGGGCAAAATCATTTTCAACGGTGAAGATGTTACGTATATGCCGCTTCATGAAAGAGCCCGAAAAGGCATCGGGATGAGTTTCCAACGCCCGCCGACGATAAAGGGCTTGAGGACCCACCAAATCATCGAGCTCTCGGCACGCGACGGTGTCGATATCGACGCAATTGCAAACGAGGTAAACCTCGGTTACCTTTTAAGCCGCGATGTTAACGACGGGTTCTCTGGAGGAGAGATTAAGCGTTCCGAGCTCGCACAGCTTATGGCGCAAGAACCAAAATTCGTCCTCCTCGACGAGCCGGAATCGGGTGTCGATCTCGAGAACATATCGCTTTTGGGGCGAGCAATCAATAAGCTGCTGCAAAAAGGCATGAAGCGGAAACGCGTAAATTCGGGGCTTATCATCACGCACACCGGCTATATTCTCGATTACGTGGAAGCCGACAGAGGACATATCCTAATCAACGGCAAGGTCTCTTGCTCGGGAAACCCTAGAGATATGCTCAAACACATCAAAGAAAGTGGGTATGATGAATGCGCAATTTGTCCGGTATGCTAGAAGAATTAAATGTGCGTGCGCACGCCGCAATCGATAAAAAAGCGCCGTTTGGCGAAGACATAGATCTGACGAAATATATTAAGGTATCCCAGGGTCAGGCCTACGTCGAAAACCTGGATACGCTTCCAAAGGACGAGAAAGAGCGTCTCTACGCCGTCGGCGTCGATACTAAAGAATCCCAGCGCTCCGGCAGTTTCGTGCAACATGACGTCAGCGTATCGCATCGCCGTTCGATGCAGGAAGGCGTCGAGGTCATGGGCACTAGAGAAGCCCTTGAGAAATACGACTGGCTCGAGGACTACTGGTGGAAAGCGGTAAATGTCGACCAGGATAAATATACCGCGCACGTGCAGCTGCACCAGAACGACGGATACTTCATCAGAACGCTGCCCGGCGTAAAAACGACATTTCCGCTGCAGGCATGCCTCTACCTACGGGAAGAGCAATTCGCCCAAAACGTCCACAACATCATAATAGCCGAGGAAGGCTCAGAGCTTCATATTATCACCGGCTGTACAACGGGACCGCACGTTAAAGAAGGTATCCATCTCGGCGTTTCCGAGTTCTTTATTAAAAAAGGAGCCAAGGTCTCGTTTACGATGATCCACGGTTGGAACGAGAACGTCGCGGTACGGCCGCGCACCGGTATCATCATCGAAGAAGGCGGTGTGTATCTGTCGAACTACATCCTGCTTCGCAAAGCGCACTCGCTTCAGATGTACCCGAACGCCTATCTAAACGGCAGAAACGCCACAGCCAGCTTCAACTCGATCATCGCCGTGCCTGAAGGCAGCCATGTCGACAGCGGTGCCCGCACCTGGCTTAGGGCCCCCGGCGCCAAAGCCGAGATCATCTCACGCACCATTTCTACCGGCGGGACGGTTATTTCCCGCGGGCATATGATCGGCGAGGTCCCCGGTGTTAAAGCGCATATGGAGTGCAACGGCCTTATCCTTACGGAAACCGGTATCGTAGCGGCCGTGCCCGAGCTTGAGGGCCGCGTCGCTGATGTCGAGATGTCGCACGAAGCTGCGGTCGGCAAGATCGCCAAGGAAGAGATCGAATACCTCATGGCGCGCGGCTTAAGCGAAGACGAAGCAAAATCGACGATCATCCGTGGTTTCTTAGATGTCGGCATTATGGGTTTGCCGCCGCACCTCGAGGCAGCCGTTCAAAAAGCTGTCGAAACCGGTGAGAAGGGCTTTATGTAACGCGACGTTTAGAGTGAAGTCGTTGAGTGGCATAAAACACCAGGAAGAGTATTTGGAGGGATAGTATATGGCCACAACAACGGTAAAGCTCTTTGCCCCGGAAATAAGCTGCGACCACTGTGTCGGTGCGATCGAAGGCGGTCTTAGAGGACAAGCCGGCATAGAAAGTGTTCAGGTCGATAGAGACAACAAGATGGTCACGGTTACATACAACACGGATTTCACGAGTGAGATTGAGATTAAGCACAAAATGAGAGATATCGGGTACGAGGTTGTTGGTTAGCATAAAGGTGCTCGTAATTAGCCTATCCCTTGTTCTCACCCTCGGGAGACGGAAATAAAAAGCGCCACGTTGTGGCGCTTCTACTTAATATATATCGGCACCTATAGCGAAAAACTTTAGCACTTTTTTAAATCTTTTTAGGTAACAATCCGTATTAATGAAACTCCGATTCCAAACGCTACCGCCAAAATGCCGAGTACTGCAGCAACTAAACCAAGGATAATTCCAATTACAGCCCAAATCGTCCCCGATCTAACACCGGAGAGTGTTTGTCCAAGACCAACCGCACCCAAAATTACCGCAATAACTGCCAGAATAATGCCTGCGACAGGCCCGATTATGCCTCCCAGGTTAGTCACGCTCGCCAATATTGCTAGAACACCAAATACCGTACTTAAGACTGCCGCAACGCTCATCGGCTCAACCACTCTTCCAACCGGGCTTCGTGTCGGATATTGCTCCTCATCCATTCTGCGTTCAGGTCTAGCCATGATCGACCCTCCCCAATTCATCTGCATTACTTATACCCATATTTTCAAATCCGATAGATATGCCAAGCAAAATGACGGCACCATGATTCGGGGTAGGAGTATAATCGGATACTATGGAGATTTATCTGTTTGCGGCCGTATTGCTCAGCCCTAAGCGGTCATTGAGGATATCTATCATAATATAGTTGGCCGCATGGGTGATGCTGTCTTTAAATTCGGAGTCGATCTTGGTGCTTGCGGTGCATGGATAGCTTGAGAGACCCTTGCATGCGACCTGTATAATGGTTTCATCAGCCTTGCGGCTTTCGAGGATGCGGGCAAGATAGTACGTGGCACCACACGGAGCGCTTTGCACAACATCCGCCTTTTTGATGACGCCGTTTTCTACGGTAAGGTCTAAGATGGGTCTGCCAATCCGAAACTCGTTCATGAACCTGCCGATATACGAATCGGGGTCGGCGGTAAGATTACAGAAAGGTTTTGGCGCGGCGAATTCTAAGCCCATCGTCTTGCATGCTTCTTCAAGTTCTTCTTTTGTCCACCTGCCGAGCCAATCGGGATGCTCGACCGGCACGATGAGAGCCTTGCTTCCCGCCTGTGCGGCAAGCCTCGGGATTTCAACCAGCAGGTCGTTGTGAATATTTATCGCAATGGTTATATCATGTACCGGCAGCAGACCGTGCAGGTAGTCATCGGGGTCATCGATGAACTGATTCGTCAGAACCGGCAGTTGAAGGTGTCCGGCAATGCGGTTTGAAAAGTCAGGTACCAGCTTCACCCGGCATTTTACACAGTCTTCTCCACATGCCGTGCAGAGCTTATCGGTATTTTTGAGATGCGCCAAAAAGCGCAGCGCGTAGTTTTTGTCGAACTGCAGGAGGTATTGACTCTCCCCTTGCTTGACGGCCGGGGCGGCCCCTGCAGAGATAACGTAGAGTTCGATGATTACCACCTACCGTTTTTCTAACGGTGCGTATTTTAGGAGCAGCGTTTTTTCACCTTCGACGGCAAACAATACACTTACCTGATCGGGTCCCTTAACGGACAGCACGCGGCCTTCACCGAATTTCTTGTGGTATACGGTATCGCCGGCGACAAACTCACCGATTTCAGACGGCGGCAACGCCTTGGTGTCGACCTGCTCCCCGCTCGTCATCAGGTCGGCCGGTATCTCGTTGATAAACCGTGACGGCGAATTGTAGTTAACGCCGCCCCAGAGGTTTCTCGACCAGGCATTGCATAGATACAGCTGTTTCATCGCGCGAGTAACGCCCACATAAAAGAGCCGGCGCTCCTCTTCTAGTTCGGCGGGCTCGGTCATCGAGCGAATATGAGGGAAAATGCCTTCCTCCAAGCCGACGATGAAGACAACGTTAAATTCAAGCCCTTTAGCGTTGTGCACGGTCATTAAGGTAACGGAATTCTGCTCGTCGTCGTAGTTGTCGATATCCGCAATTAACGAAATCTCTTCCAAGAACTCATCGAGCGATGTTTCATCCCGGCTGTCCTCGAACTCTTTTATAACGCCGAGGAATTCTCGAACGTTCTCAGCTTTACCCTGGGCTTCTATTGTACCTTCCGCCTCGTATGATGCGAGATACCCCGTTAGATCGAGCAAAGCTTTTGTGATGTTCTCAAGCGTCTCTTTCTCTTTGATACCCTGCAGCTCATCAAGGAGCACTAGAAACTTTTTGATATTTTTAGTTGCCGCTGTTGAAAGGTCATGTATCTCATCGACCTTAACCAGCGCATCATAAAAACTGACGTTGTTGCGGAGCGCAAAAGCGTCTATCTTTGCGATCGTGGTATCGCCTAACCCGCGCTTCGGCACATTAATAATGCGCTTAAAACTTACGGCGTCGAGCGGATTATAGAGCACGCGCAAGTATGCAAGAATGTCTTTGATCTCGGCGCGGTCGTAGAATTTAAGACCGCCGATGATCCGGTAGGGAACGCCGAAACGCAGAAATATCTCTTCAAGCACACGCGACTGGGCGTTTGTGCGGTAAAAAACGGCCATATCTCTGTACTTGGTACCTGTTTTTACCATTTGCTCGATTTCGGTCGCCACGAACGTCGCCTCTTCGTGCTCGTTTTCGCTCTGGGAACGGACGATTAGTTCGCCCTCTTCATTCTCGGTCCACAGAGCTTTGGGTTTGCGCGTGCGGTTGTTCTGCATCACGAAATTCGCCGCTTTGAGAATCGTTTTTGTCGAGCGATAGTTTTGTTCGAGCTTTATCACGTTGGCATCCGGGTAATCGTTTTCAAATTCCAAGATGTTGCGGATGTCCGCCCCGCGGAATTTATAGATACTTTGATCTTCGTCGCCGACGACACAGAGGTTGCGGTGTTTGCCGGCGAGCGTGCGCACCAGTTCGTACTGCGCGAGGTTGGTATCCTGATACTCATCTATGAGGATGTACTGAAACTTCTCCTGGTACGTCTCGCGAACCGACGGAAAGAGCTTAAAGAGACTGACCGCGTTCATAATAAGGTCGTCGAAATCCATAGCGTTGCTCTGGTAGATACGTTCCTGGTACAGCTTATATACATCGGCTACCACGCGCTCGGGGTGTGTTATCGCGCGCATGGCGAACGTCTCGGCATCGATGAGCTCGTTTTTTGCGTCCGAGATCGCGTTTGCTATCTTCGAGGCCGGGTAACGCTTGTTGTCTATGTTAAGATCGCGCATGCAGTACGTGACAAGACGGGTTGAATCCTTATCATCGTAGATGACGAAGTTGCTGCTGTAGCCGAGCCGGTCGGCCTCCGCACGCAGGATTCGAACGCACGTCGAATGAAACGTGCTCACCCACATCGCACGGCTTATCCTGCCGACGAGAAGGGCGACGCGCTCTTTCATCTCGTTCGCCGCTTTATTGGTAAAGGTTATTGCAAGTATGTTGAGCGGATTGACGCCTTTCTCCTTGATAAGGTAGGCGATCCGGTAGGTAAGCACTCTCGTCTTACCGCTCCCCGCACCTGCCACAACCAAAAGCGGGCCGTCCGTATGTTGTACTGCTTCGGATTGAACCGGGTTTAAATTATCTAGCATCTATTATGACCTCGTGTTAATTATCTCGTTACGTTGCTGCGGTATATCGTCGTCTGTAATTATAAATGACCGAAAAAAATAAGGGTCTGCAAATGGGACCCTTATTATTGCCGGCGCCCTCCTATTATAGCGCAACGCTATATGTATTTCTAAAGTTTTATGCACCGCATGGTATATAATAGGACCATGCGATTACGGCTATATCGACTATCCCGGGAGCGAGAATAATTAAACTGCTTTATGTTGGAATCGGTGGGTTCCTTGGCGCTATAACACGATACCTGGTCGGCGGCTGGATTATGGGTTCCGGGCGCTTCGTCTTCCCGTGGGGCACGTTCGTTATTAACGTGACCGGCTCGTTTCTGCTTGGTTTGTTCTTCGCCGTTTCCATGGAACGTCTCGGTGTGGCGGGATTCTGGCGCCCGTTTTTCGCGATTGGGTTTCTCGGCGCCTACACCACATTCTCAACATTCAGCCTGGAGACGATGAACCTTATCGAGAGCGGGAGCTTTCTGCTTGCAACCGCCAACATCGTGGCGAGCGTGCTGTTGTCGCTTCTAGGGGTATATATTGGCATAATGATCGGGCGCAATATCTAGGAGGCTACATGAAAATCACCGGTTCCGGTAAGCTGGTTCGTATCTTTATCGGCGAATCCGATCAGTACCATCAGAAACCGCTGTATTCGGCAATCATCGAACGAGCGCGCGAAGAAGGCTTAGCCGGCGCAACGATGTTGCGCGGCGTTGAGGGGTTCGGCGCCCATAGCCGCATCCATACAATGCGAATTCTCCGCCTGAGCGATGACCTCCCCATCGTAATCGAGATAGTCGACCGTGAAGACAGAATTAACGCGTTTCTGCCTATCTTAGACGAGATGGTTTCCGAGGGATTGGTAACGCTGGAGGATGTTGATATCTTGGTCTACCGGCACCGATTCGGTGACGAAGAGTAGTTGCATAAAAAAAGCCGCCCGTTAATGGCGGCTCAACGTTAATAATTATAAGTTATCAAATATTTGTTCAGACTAATCCCTAAGGTGTATCAACTAGCTATATGGCTATGCTTCGCAAGCTTAGCAAGCACCTTAAAGAATGGCTTCTACGTAAACGCTGCCATTTAAATCTAAGCGCAAATACTACACGAGCTGCTTACCTATAACCTTGCAAATTGGCCTTACTTCATTTACCAGCTGCTTCATTTGCTCCGGTGTCAGCGACTGCGCACCATCACAGAGCGCCTTCTTTGGATTTGGATGAACTTCGATCATCAGGCCGTCAGCACCTACGGCTGCGGCAGCCCTGCTCATCGGGATAATATAGTCGCTGTGCCCCATCGCGTGGCTGATATCTACGATAATCGGGTGGGAGCTGAGTTTCTTCACAACCGGCACCGCACCGAGATCCAGGGTAAAGCGTGTTGCGGTTTCGAAGGTACGGATGCCTCGCTCGCAGAGAATTACATTTGGGTTACCGGCTGTCGTTATATACTCCGATGCAAGCAACCACTCGTCAATAGTCGCCGACATGCCGCGCTTGAAAACCACCGGCACCTGTCTCTCAGCTGTGAGCTGGCCTATCTTCTTTAATAGTGAGAAATTTGCCATGTTCCTCGTACCGACCTGAATCACGTCGACATAGCGCAGAACCAGCTCGACGTGTTCGGTATCCATGACCTCGGTTACCGCTTGAAGCCCGTACTCTTTTGCGGCGCGCGATAGAAATCGCAAGCCTTCTTCTGCGAGACCCTGGAAGCTGTACGGGGAGGTCCGGGGCTTAAACGCGCCGCCCCTCAAATATGTAAGCCCAAGCTCTGAGACAGCCTTTGCTACCTCCATCACTTGCTCTTCACTCTCAATTGCACAAGGTCCTGAAATGACGGTAAGATCGCGATTCGTTATCACGTTAACCTCCTAATCCAGGCTCTTCATTGCGCGCAATATCGCTTCGAATACCCCGCGCAAATCGTCATCATACAGCGGCCCGTCGTTTTGCGTCGTTACATTTTGGAAGATTGCCTCTTCCCGGCCCGGATCGTAGAGCTGGATGCTGTTCTCTTCTTTGATTTCCCGAATATCGAGCGATAGCTTTGCCCGGTCGTTAAGGCGCTCAACTATTCCCCGATCGATCTCATCGATTCTTGCACGCAGATCGTAAATCTCCTTCAACGCTTTGTCGCTCATAAGCCCTCCCTATTCCCATTCAATCGTTGCCGGCGGCTTCGAGCTAATATCATAGGCAACGCGATTTACGTAATCGACCTCGTTGATAATACGATTCGATATCTTCTCAAGTATATCAAACGGGATGCGCGCCCAATCGGCAGTCATAGCATCCTCGCTGGTCACAGCACGCAGAATTATGGGATAGGCGTATGTGCGCTCATCGCCCATAACCCCGACACTTTTTACGCACGGCAACACCGCAAACGATTGCCAGATTACGCGGTATAAACCGGCACGCTTAATTTCCTCTTCGAAAATCGCGTCGGCGTCGCGCAGGACATCCAGCCGCTCTAGAGTTATTTCGCCAATAATGCGAACAGCTAAGCCCGGCCCCGGGAATGGGTGGCGCCATACGATCTCTTCCGGAAGGCCAAGTTCTTCGCCGACGGCGCGCACTTCATCTTTAAAAAGCGCACGCAGCGGCTCGACCAGCTCGAGTTCCATATCCTCCGGCAGGCCGCCCACATTGTGGTGTGTTTTTATCTTTGCGGCGTCTCTGGTGCCGCTTTCAATAACATCCGGATACAGTGTGCCTTGTACAAGGTATTTCGCATCATGGAATTTTATAGCCTCTTCCTCGAAGACGCGGATAAACTCCTCACCGATAATTTTGCGTTTGCGCTCGGGATCGGTTACGTCTTCGAGTTTGGTTAAGAACCGGTCTTGCGCTTGTACGTGGATAAGATTTATGTGGAAATGTTTCTTGAAGGTCTCTTCGACCTTCTCCGCCTCGCCCTTGCGAAGCAGACCGTGGTCGACAAAAATACAGGTCAAGTTGTCGCCGATGGCCTTATGAACCATAATAGCCGCAACTGCGGAATCGACGCCGCCGCTTAAACCGCAGACGACTTTATTATCCCCTACCTGCTTCTTAATTTTATCGACCGCTTCTTCAATAATTGAAACCATCGTCCAATTCGGCGCACATTCACATGCATCGTAGAGAAAATGCTTGAGCACGCTCATACCGTATTCGGTGTGCACTACCTCCGGATGAAACTGCACTCCGTAGAGTTTCTTGGCAGGATCTACCATCGCCGCGACCGGGGCGCTGTTCGTGTGCGCCGTAACCATAAAACCGGCGGGTACATTTTTGACCGCATCCTGATGGCTCATCCATACAATCTGGTTCAGGGGAAGATCCCTGAAAAGACCGTTATCGGCATCAACAACCAGGTCTGTCTTACCGTATTCCCGGTTTCCTGTGCGAGCTACCTCGCCACCCAGCGTATGCGCCATCAGCTGCATACCGTAACATATGCCCAAAATCGGCACGCCGAGCTCGAAAAAGGCCGGGTTTACCGCCGGAGCTTTATCCGCATATACGCTCGCCGGACCGCCCGATAATATCAGGCCGGTCGGGTTTTTTGCCTTAAGCGCTTCTATCGAGATATCGTGCGGTACGATCTCCGAGTATACTTTGCACTCGCGCACACGACGCGCGATGAGCTGAGCATACTGCGCCCCGTAATCTACAACAAGAACTGTCTGGTTTTCGTTTAATGATGCCAATATTGATTCTCCTTACGCCATTCCGACGCCTTGCGATTGCTGAAGCACTTTACCCTCGGTCTGCAGTGATGGTGCAACCATGACCTCAGCTTTCTGAAATTCTTTAATATTTTGATAGCCGCATGTCGCCATCGAGGTGCGAAGTGCGCCAAACAAATTGAGAGTTCCGTTGTTTTCGTTTGCAGGCCCCAGCAACAGCTGCTCGAGTGAATATTTGTGACCGGCATACACACGCGTCCCTCTTGGAAGCGTTGGATGGAACGTTGCCATGCCCCAGTGATAACCGAGACCCGGCGCTTCCTGTGCGCTGGCGATCGGCGAGCCGATCATCACGGAATCCGCGCCGCACACTATCGCCTTGGATATGTCGCCGCCGTAGCGCATACCGCCGTCGGCTATAACCTGGCAATACCGGCCGCTTTCCTCAAGATACGTCATTCTGGCCGCAGCCGCATCGGCAATAGCCGTTGCCTGCGGCACGCCAAGGCCGAGCACGCGCCTGGTCGTGCAGGCGGCACCAGGGCCAACCCCGACGAGAACTCCGGCCGCGCCGGTTCTCATGAGGTGGAGCGCGCCGGAGTACGATGCGCAACCGCCGACTATGACCGGGATATCGAGTTCGCTGATGAATTTCTTAAGATTTAGCGGCTCGACCATAGTACTGACATGCTCGGCGCTAACAACCGTTCCCTGGATAATTAAGATATCAAGACCGGCCTTGAGCGCGATCCTGTAATATTTCTCGACCTTCTGAGGGGTAAGGGACGCCGCAGCGATAACGCCGCCATCTTTGATCTCCTTGATCCGTTTCGCAATAAGCGCTTCTTTAACGGGCTCTTTGTAAATCTCCTGGAGGCCGCGCGTCGCATCCTCTTTCGAGTAGCCGGCAATTTTCTCAAAGATAGGAGCGGTGTCCTCGTAGCGCGTCTGCAATCCTTCGAGATTTAAAACCGCCAGGCCGCCCAGCTTACCGAGCGCAATCGCAAGACTCGGGCTTACGACGCCATCCATTGCTGACGCCAGAAGCGGCAATTCGAATTTGTGCCCCGCAAAATCCCAGGCTATATCAATGTCTTCAGGGTCGCGCGTGCGCCTACTCGGCACGATCGCGATGTCGTCAAAACCATATGCACGTCTTCCTCGTTTGCCTCGCCCTATCTCTATTTCCATACGTCCTCCCGTAAAAAGTAGTGGTATATATGATTATACAAAAAACCCCAGCGCTTTGCGCCCTCTAGGGGCTAGCTTCTGGGTGTCGCGTACAGAATTATTCAACTGATGACTCTGATCATAGGTGCTCGATTCATGGATAAAATTTTGACTATAGTACACCCGGAGATTGCTTGTGTCAAGAAACAGCAGTATCCGGTAGTGGGTCAGTTTCAATCCAACAATTTTGCAATCTCTTCGAGCGTCCAAACATGGTCCGCTATACCAGCAGCCATAGCGGGAGTCGTCTTGTAAGGACCAGATAGAGTCTTATGCGGTCTAGCGAAGTTGTAATACATGAAGTGGAGACTAACCGCATGTGCTAAGTTCTCCGCTTTCTTGGAGAAGGCGTTTGTGAGTCGTGTAAACCTTCTCATTCCCATACGCATTGTAAGGTTCTGGCGCTCGACGTAAGATGTCGAAGCGTATTTTATATCTGGGTTTCCAGCGATAACCTTTACCTCCGCACCGATACAGTGTGCCGGTGAGTAGCGCTTTTGTGTTTCAGGTTCGGTTCCGTAGAGCTTATGAAGTACTGCATAGTCGATATCCCCACCGAAGCTCTTCTCGATAGCCTCAAGGTAGGGTTTGTAACCGTCTGTGGTGAGCTGTACTTTGTTGCGAAGCCTCGATGCGACGTCAGCGACAAATGCTCTAGCATCTGCGGTGTTGCGCTCTCCGACCAACCAAGACGGAACGAGCTTGGTGTCAGCATCTAGTGCTACCCACGTCCACACGTCGCCATAGCCATATTCGCCCTGGTGCTCTTCCGGTACGTTTTTCTGCTTGGCATAGACAAAGCTCCAGATTTCATCAAACTGGAGCTTCTTACATGGCAGGTCGTGCATTACTTTGTCTTGATAGTCTGAGCAAGCATTACCGAGATCGACAAGCAGCTTGGTTACGGTATTCTTAGCGGCTCCGGTTATTCGAACAGTACCGCGAATACTCATTCCCTCTACTAGGCATCCTATTATTTGTGCTCGCTTCTCGACTGATAGCTTGTTCATACTGACCATTATACTTGAGCTGTTAGGCATTATCAAGCATTATGGTCAGTTTCATTCTTACGGGATTTCAACTGAATTACGCGGGCGCTAGCCCCACTTTGGCTGGGCGTATTTATAGGTTGACGTTGTATTATGTTTATAGGTGTAAAGTCATTAGTCAAGTACCCTAAAGGAAAACCAACCAACCTCTCTATATCCGCACTAGATAGCTGTGTATTTGCGGTCAAGTCTTCTATGGTCTGCATACCTGACGATAGAAGCATCTCGGTTGCACGACGTAAGAGTCGAGGCTCTTCTGCTGGCATCTCGAGGTCATATGGCTCTTGCCGTCGCCATTGACGGCGACTAAGGTTAGTCCAAAGACGCTTCTCAGCCTCCTCTGATAGAAAACCAGCCTGCCGCGCACGCATAATCATCAGCGCAATAGATACCTTCCACCTGGGCTTCATTGCCCGCATTGCATCAAGAGATACTGCGAATAAGTCCTCACAGAAAGGCTCCATTGGGAGAAGAAATGCTGCGGCAAAACGGTGCGCCTGCTCCTCTATCCTCTTAAAGTCAGCAGTTCTTGCAAGAATCCGCTTATTTACATGCTGATGCAGAAGAAGATGCCCAAGCTCATGCGCCGCGTCAAATCGCCACCTTACGGCTGTACCCTTATCTGTGCCCAATATGATGTAAGGCCGACCATCTTCAGGATCAAGCATTGATAGACTATCTAATGATTCCGCACCTAGCTCTAGCCGAGCCGTGAATACTCCTTGATTCTCAAGCAGCAGAATCATATTCCCTATTGGTGAGTCTCCCATGCCCCAATAACGCCTTGCATCCTGAGCAGCGTTCTCAATGTCGTCATCAGAAATAAGCAGCGGGTCAGTTGGCAACCCTAAATCTGGCAGATTAGCAGCAGGTGAGGATATAAACTGCCCAATATGCATTGCAATGTCTATTAACCACTTCACCTTCCACTTTGCGCTAGTTCTCGCCCTAATAGTTGCCGCACTCATAGAGCGAAAGAAGATTGTGTCGCCTTCCAATGACCTTGATGGTGCAGTAAAAAACGGTAGTGGCATGTTTAGCGCACTCGCCATGGTTTCTAGCGTTTTTGAATTAGGCGAGCACGCACCATTTTCATACTGTGAGATTGCTTGCGGTGACACACCTGAAAGTTCAGACAGTGAAGCGGCCGTTATTCCGCGAGCCTCCCGAGCTTCCCTAAGGCGTGCGCCAACAAACCCCGGTGTTCCTGTCTTCATTATTAAACAATACCTTTCTTTGATTTCCTGAGATATTCTAAAATCGCTTCCTCATCCCAATGCTTCGGTACATATCTCCTGGCAATATCAGGATAGGCTTCCATTAGGTTAATATCATGAACATAGCAATCAAAGTCCGCCGCTGGCCAGACCAGATAGATAGACCCCGGAAGGTGTCCGTTCTCTCGATAATCATCTCGAAGCCCCCGATAACGACTGTGTGTTAGTATTACGTAACAGCGATCAGGGTCGTCTTCGCTGGGAATGACATATGGAGGGTCTGGATTGAATAGCTGCCCCTGAGCAGTCCTGGCAAGACCTCTTCTGTAGTCGCATGCATCTACCATCGCACACGGAGCGGATACTGTTGCAGCGGTTAGAGTAACAGGCCCGCTTGTTATTTCAGTATGATTCCATGGCTGTTTCGGCGCTTTCTTAACTTCTGATTGGAGGCCATATCTATCTGCTACATCGCGAAGAAGCCCTTCTAACTTCGCTCTAGTGTAAAAGCCCCTGATGTTTTCTGCTTCCGTCTCTTCAAACGCCTGCCGAGATTCTTCCCAACCATCACGTCTTGCAAGATAGACTGCTTCGGTGACACTCTTCAAAAATGGTGCGGTTAAATACTTCAAAACTAACTGCTCAAGCGCTTTGCTATCCATTAATTCTCCTATGAAAGAAATCTACTCCAACTTACATTTTTATGTCGATCTCAGCACAAAGTTGCTGAAATCCTCAAAGACCCACTTGTTCTTCAGGGTCTGATAGATGATGCCAAGCAGCTTTTTTGCCGTAGCAATAATGGCCTTGCCCGAACCTTTCTTCGCTTTGAGCTTGTCGTAAAACGCTTTTAAGTACTCGGAATAGCGAATGGCTATTAACGTACACTGTACGAGTGTTGTCCTGCCGAGCTTACTTCCTCGCTTAGTTATT
>DASXVE010000005.1 GCA_036504445.1 Candidatus Aquicultor sp. | reverse complement strand
CAGGCGTACATCGGTGTACTCATCGATGACCTGGTTACAAAAGGCGTAGATGAGCCGTACCGGATGTTTACGTCGCGTGCCGAGTATCGCCTGATTTTGCGCTCGGACAACGCCGATTTACGTCTTTCTAGGTTTGGGTATAACTTGAGCCTCATCAACGATGCCCAGTATAATACTGCGCAGTACAAAGAAGCACTACTAAAGACAATAGAAGCGGTAGAGAATAGTGTCGAAATCGGCGCAGCTGTTCCCGCCCATATTACACGGGAAATTGAAGCGCGACGGCAATACGCGGCATATATCGAGCAGGACCTGCGCAATATCAACGCCTTTAAAGAAGCGGAATCGCTTATATTGCCGGAGGATATCAACTATACAGAGGTACCGGGATTATCGAATGAAGCGGTGGAAAAACTATCCATAATCCGACCGGCATCACTAGGCCAAGCTGCGAGAATACCGGGCATCCGACACAGCGATATCCAAATACTACATATATATGGGAAAATGTTCCACATCGAACAGGCCGAGGATGTGTTTGAATGATTCACGACAGTTTTGATGTAGTTGTTATCGGGGCGGGACACGCCGGTTGTGAAGCCGCACTCGCCGCGGCGCGCATGGGCGCGGCGACGCTTCTGGTAACAATCAGCCTGGATAAGATCGCACTGATGCCATGCAACCCGGCCGTTGGCGGCATCGGTAAGGGGCAAATCGTTCGCGAGATCGATGCATTGGGCGGCGAGATGGGTCGCGTTACCGACCACGCCGCCATCCAGTTGAAGGTGCTCAACCGCAGGAAAGGACCGGCTGTTCAGGCGTTGCGTGTGCAGACGGATAAAAAACTTTATGAAACCGGCATGAAAGCGGTATTGTGGTCGCAGCCGAATCTACACATCCTACAGGGCACCGTGTCGGAGATCATTGTGCAGCGCGGCGAAGTGACCGGTGTGCGCCTCACAAGCGGTGTTGTGTTTGACTGTAAGGCCGCGGTGGTCGCAGCCGGGACGTTTTTACGCGGCCAAATTGTAATCGGCGACATAATACGTGCAGCCGGCCGGATGGGTGAGCTTCCGGCAAATGAGCTCACCGCAAGCCTCCAGGATACCGGGCTTGTGATCGGGCGGTTTCAGACAGCGACACCGCCTCGCGTAGACAAGCGAACGATAGATTTTAAAAAACTCACGCCGCAGCCCGGCGACCCCGAGCCTCTCGCGTTTTCATTTGATGTAGAGGTGACTACACGCGAGCAAATCCCCTGCTTTTTAACGTACACCAATAAGAATACACACGATGCGGTAAAGAATAACCTACACTTATCGCCGATTAAAACCGGCACCGTTACCGGCCACGGGCCGCGAAACTGCCCGTCGATCGACCGGAAAATTATCAATTTTCCTGAGAAGGAGAGCCATCCAGTCTTTATTGAACCCGAAGGCTGGCACACGAGCGAGATGTATTTACAGGGATTAACCACGAGTTTGCCGGTGGAAATCCAACAGAGAATAATCAACGCAACGCCGGGGCTCGAGAACGCGCAGATTATGCGGCCCGGCTACGCAGTAATGTATGATTTTCTCTATCCCGACCAACTACTGCCAAGCCTTGAAACCAAAGTAGCCTCCGGATTGTTTACCGCCGGGCAAATAAACGGAACGACGGGCTATGAGGAGGCCGCTGCCCAGGGCTTAATCGCCGGTATTAACGCCGTTCGCAAAGTGCGCTCCGAAGAGCCGTTTATCCTGGATCGCAGCCAGGCGTACATCGGTGTACTCATCGATGACCTGGTTACAAAAGGCGTA
>DASXVE010000004.1 GCA_036504445.1 Candidatus Aquicultor sp. | reverse complement strand
TCAGTATGTTGCGTGTACCTCGAACAATGAGGCAGGCACATCTTTTTACCGGCAGAGCCGGCACAAGGAGCCTGTGAAATTGGGTGGCACCACGAGAAATTTAACCCTCGTCCCATATGGGATTGAGGGTTTTTTGTATTTCCGGGATATTTTTGACGGAACGATTCTTAAAATCGCGCGTGAGTTACGCTTTACCGATTGGAGTTTTACGATGATTGTGATGATCGACAACTACGATTCATTCACGTTTAACCTGGTACAATATCTTGCCGAAATGGGCGAGGAGTTAATCGTATTTCGGAATGACGAGGTATCGGTCGATCAGGTTCTCGCTATGCAGCCTGATAACATCGTGATCTCTCCCGGGCCGGGCCGGCCTGCGGCCGCCGGCATTTCAGTTGCGCTGATTCAGGCGGCCGCAGGCCGGATTCCCGTGCTTGGGGTGTGTTTAGGTCACCAGGCCATCGGTGAGGCGTTCGGGGCAAACGTAGTGCATGCGGGCGTTCTCGTGCACGGCAAAACATCGCAAGTCTGCCATGACGAAGCGACTATATTTGCCGGCGTGCCCAACCCATTTGTTGCGACGCGATATCACTCGCTTGTCATTGAGCGGGATACGCTTCCCGGTTGCCTTGAAGTATCCGCTGAAACGCATGACGGGCTCATTATGGCGGTACGGCATCGCGAGTTTGCGGTTGAAGGCGTGCAATTTCATCCAGAGTCGATTCTTACCAGTGATGGCAAGACGATTCTTCGTAATTTCCTGAGCAGAACTCGCTCGGGCATGTTGGCGGTCGGATAGGTTAAGGAGGGGCAAGATGTTGGTTGAAGCGATCAAAGCGGTATCTGACAACAGACATCTAACAAAAGACCAGGCCGAGAAGGTTATGAACGAAATCATGGGCGGAGAAGCTACACCCGCTCAGATTGCGTCGCTTTTAACGGCAATGCGGATGAAGGGCGAGACGGTCGATGAGATCTCCGGGTTTGCAAAAAGCATGCGCGACAACGCATGCAGGATACACCCGAACGTCGTAGAGATTGTCGATACGTGCGGCACTGGAGGTGACCAGGCATTTACGTTTAATATCTCAACAACCGTCGCGTTTGTCGTTGCCGGCGCCGGTGTTCCGGTTGCGAAGCATGGTAACCGGTCGGTTTCGAGCAAAAGCGGTAGCGCCGACGTGCTTGAAGCGCTCGGTATACGAATTGATGTAACACCGGAGCAGGTAGAGGATAGCATCGAAGAAATCGGTATCGGCTTTATGTTTGCCCCTACCTTTCACGGAGCTATGAAGTATGCGATCGGTCCGCGCCGCGAGATCGGTATTCGCACGGTATTCAACATTCTCGGGCCGCTTGCGAATCCGGCCGGGGCTACCGCTCAGGTTCTCGGCGTTTACGACCCGGCCCTAACCGAAATCATGGCCAGAGTGCTTAATAACCTGGGCGTAAAACACGCTCTCGTCGTTCATGGAAGCGATGGTCTTGACGAGATAACCAATACCGCCGAAAGCATTATTTCAGAAGTTAAGGTCGGCAAAGTCTCCACCTATACGATTACTCCCGAGGAATTCGGGTTAAGGCGTGCGGCCAGCAGTGACCTGCGGGGCGGCAACGCACTGGATAACGCGGCGATTACGCTCGATATCTTAAAAGGTGTGCACGGTCCGAAGCGCGACATTGTTATTATGAATGCCGCCGCCGCTCTGCTCGCGGCAGATAAGGTTTCCTGCTTCGCCGATGGAATATTGCTGGCGGCGGAGTCAATCGACAGCGGGCACGCATTCGAGAAGCTCGAGGCACTTAAGGAATATAATGCGAGGACGCAGGCTTAAAAACGATATCGCTGAGAGGAACGAGATTGATACTGGATCGGATTGTCGCGGATAAAAAAGCATACATAGCGCGGGCGCGAGACGAGCGCCCTATCGACTCATTGCAGATAGATGCCCGTGCAACGCGAAGGAGTCTCATTGAGTCTGTCCTAAGGGTAGCCAAGCGGCGCAAGCCGGCGATAATCTCTGAGACCAAGCGGCGCTCGCCGTCGGGTGGCGAGATGAAATGCGAATATACGCTAACCGAGCTCGCGGCCATGTACGAACGCGCGGGCGCGGCAGGCATCTCGGTATTGACCGATACAAAATACTTTGGCGGTACGCCCGCCGATATGATAGAAGTAAGGAAGCACACAACAGTTCCGGTGCTATGCAAAGAGTTTATCGTCGATGAGTACCAGATCTATGAGGCGGCGGCGCATCAAGCAGATGCAGTCCTTCTCATCGCTGCGATTCTCGATGACGAGCGGATCGCACGGTTTATGAGGTTGGCGCACGATTTAGGTATTGAAGTACTGCTCGAGTCGCACACGAAAAGCGAGCTTGAGCGCTCAATTGCAAGCGGCGCAAAATTGCTTGGGATTAATAATCGCAATCTCGATACGCTTGCAACCGATCTCGACACGTCATTTGAACTGCTTGGGCTAGTGCCGGAAGATCGTGTTGTAATCAGCGAAAGTGGTATTAAAACTTCGGCTGATATACGACAGCTAATATCGGCCGGTGCACAAGGATTTTTAATTGGAGAGTCGCTTCTAAAAAGCGGTAACCCGGAACAAAAGTTGGGAGATTTAATAAAAGCTGCAAGGTAAACATGTAAATTCGTAGTGAAAACTACCAGAAGCACAGAGAGGAGTATTATTATGGACAGCAAAATTCTATTAACCGAAAAGGAGATGCCGACAGCCTGGTATAACATACTGGCGGACATGCCGTACGAGATGGAGCCGTACATGCATCCGGCACTTAACCGGCCGGTTGAGCCGGGCGATTTGGCACCGCTGTTCGCCCAAGAGCTCATCAAGCAGGAGGTAAGCACAGAGCGCTATATCGAGATCCCTGAAGAAGTGCAGGAGATCTACAAGCTCTACCGTCCGGTGCCGCTTTATAGAGCGCGCAGACTCGAGAAAGTTCTCGATACACCGGCAAAGATCTACTATAAGTATGAGGGCGTCAACGCGACGGGAAGTCACAAACCAAACACGGCTATCCCGCAGGCATACTACAACATGAAGGAAGGTATAAAGAGAATAACGACCGAAACCGGCGCAGGCCAGTGGGGCAGTGCTATGGCGATGGCGACGAATTTCTTTGGCCTTGAGCTTGTTGTGTACATGGTAAAGGTGAGTTACGAGCAAAAACCGTATCGTCGCTCGCTTATGGAGATTTACGGCTCGAAGGTCTTTGCGAGCCCGAGCGATACCACGGACGCAGGGCGCCGCATTCTCGCTGAGTATCCGGATACGGTGGGTAGCCTCGGTGTCGCGATCAGTGAGGCGGTCGAAGAGGCCGTTAAGCGCGATGACACACATTATTGTCTGGGCAGCGTTCTTAATCATGTGCTCTTGCACCAGACGATTATCGGCCTTGAAGCAAAGAAACAAATGGAAATGGCGGGAGATTATCCGGACGTTGTTGTCGGATGCTGTGGCGGCGGAAGCAATTTTGGTGGCATAAGCTTCCCGTTCATCCAGGATAAATTCGCTGGAAAGAACACGCGAATCGTGGCAGTTGAGCCGTCTGCGTGCCCGACGCTTACCCAAGGTGAGTTCAGGTATGACCTAGCTGATGAAGCGGGTATGACACCGCTTGTTAAGATGTACACTCTCGGCCATGAATTCGTACCGGCAGGCATACATGCCGGTGGCTTGAGGTATCACGGCGATTCGCCGATCGTGAGCTTGCTCTATGACAAGGGTATAATTGAAGCAGCGGCATATAACCAGAACAATGTATTTGACGCAGCCGTCCTGTTTGCTAAAGCCGAGGGTATCATCCCGGCGCCTGAGAGTTCGCACGCTATTCGCGGTGCTATCGACGAGGCGCTCAAAGCGAAGGAAGCCGGCGAAGAGAAATCAATTCTCTTCTGCCTAAGCGGTAACGGCTACTTCGACATGACGGCCTATGATAGTTATCTTAAGCATGAGCTGAAGGACTATAACTTCTCGATGGCTGCTTGCAGTGAAGATAACCGCTAGAGTACGTGCATTCTAGCTAGACGGGATAGATGCGCCTAGCGGTTGGATAATGGTATGCATTGCGTTAGAGCATTTGATAGCAGGCATATGCCCAACCGCTACGGGAGGGACAGCCGCTAGGTATTTTATTTCGTGTTTCAGCTGGAGGATGAAAACGTGACAAGGGTAAAGATATGCGGTATCACAAATACCGAAGATGCGCTTCTGGCCGTCGATTTGGGCGCCAACGCTGTCGGATTTGTTTTTGCCGAGAGCCCAAGGCAAGTTAAACCTGAAGCGGCGGCACGCATAATAAAGGAGCTGCCACCGTTTGTGACGACCGTCGGTGTGTTTGTAAATCACCAGGCAGGCGAGGTAAAGACGATCGGCGAGTATTGCGGGCTCGATGTGCTGCAATTTCACGGCGAAGAAACCGCGTCTTACTGCCGCCTGTTTAAACAAAAAGTCATCAAAGCTTTTCGGATGAAAAACTATACCGAGATCGAGGAGTGGATATTCCACGAAAACGAATTCGAAGCGGAAACGCTGTTGGACCCGAGCGCTAATGTCGCGGCGTTTCTCGTTGATGCCTACGCGCGCGGTCAGTACGGTGGTACGGGCCTTCACCTCAATTGGGAGCTGGTGCGCAACCTCGAATCTCGTAAACCGTTGATTTTGGCGGGCGGCCTCAACCATAAAAATGTGGCGCTCGCGGTTAAGGTTGTTAAACCCTACGCGGTTGATGTGAGCAGCGGCATAGAAATCAAGCCGGGCAAAAAGGATAGATATAGGATGCGCGAGTTCATGAAGGTCATCAAGGAATGCGAGGGATGATCGATCGTTATGGATGGGCAACGGTTCTTTAGCGGCATCCAGCCTACCGGGGAGCTGCATATAGGCAACTATCTCGGCGCTATTAAGAGTTGGATCGAGCTGCAAGACACGTACGAGGGCATTTTTGGTATCGTTGATTATCATGCAATAACCGAGCCGTATAACCCCGCAGATATGTGGCAGCGCGTGTTTAATACCGCGCTCGATTACCTGGCCGCCGGTCTTGACCCGGCGAAGAGCACATTGATGATCCAATCGCTCGTTCCCGAGCACACCGAGATGGCGTGGCTCTTAAATACGGTTACACCGGCGTCGTGGCTGCAGCGCGTTCCGACCTATAAAGATAAGGCGGCGCAGCTTCACATCAGCGTTAACATGGGGCTTTTGAGCTATCCGGTGTTAATGGCGGCCGACATCATGCTGTACAAAAGCTCGATTGTTCCGGTCGGCGAAGATCAGTTGCCCCACCTGGAGCTCACACGGGAAATCGTTCGGGCATTTAACGCACGGTACGGCGATATGTTCCCTGAACCACAAGAGTACCTCGGGCCTGGAGCCCGCGTGATGTCGCTTACGGAACCGGAGCGAAAGATGAGTAAAAGCTTAGGGCCGCAAAACTATATCGCTTTGGCGGACCCTCCCGACGAAATCAGGCGCAAGCTTGCGAGGGCGGTTACCGATACCGGCCTTACCGGTGGTGAAATGAGCCCGGGAACCGGAAATCTGTTTGATTTAATGCACGCATTTTCGTCGCGTGAGACGTACGAGCACTTTTTGACGCTCTACAAGCAGGGGAAAATCCGCTACTCGGATATGAAAGAAAAACTCGCAGATGATATAATCAGCGCTCTGGGCCCGATACGCGGCCGGCGTCTCGAGCTTTCGGTTCGACCCGAGTACGTCCAGCGGGTTCTTGTTGAAGGCAGCGTGAGGGCACGCACAATAGCCACCCAAACGCTGAGTGAAGTTAAAGAACGGATGGGATTGAAATATGATGCACTACACATTACCGGATGAACGCGGCCATTTTGGTGAATTTGGCGGCAAATTCGTGCCGGAAACGCTGATGACCGCGCTGTCCGAGCTGGAAGAAGCCTATGCGGAAGTAAAAAGTGACCGTGAATTTCAAGAAGAGCTTGCCTTCTACCAGCGTGAATATATAGGACGGCCGACAAACCTTTATTTTGCCGAGAAGTTGACCGAGCACTATGATAAAGCCAAGATCTATCTAAAACGCGAAGACCTCTGCCATACCGGTGCGCACAAGATCAACAATACTATCGGCCAGGCGCTTTTAACCAAACGCATGGGCAAGAAACGAATTATTGCTGAAACCGGGGCCGGCCAGCACGGCGTGGCGAGCGCAACTGCGGCAGCACTTTTCGGTTTAGAATGCCAGGTCTACATGGGTGAAGAGGATACAAAACGCCAATCGCTCAACGTATTTCGCATGAACTTGCTCGGCACTGAAGTAATTCCGGTCTTAAGCGGCACGCGCACGCTTAAAGACGCCATGAACGAGGCGATCCGCGATTGGGTGACCAACGTTGAGACCACGCACTACATGCTCGGCTCGGTCGGTGGCCCGCACCCGTATCCGATGATGGTTCGCGACTTTCAGAGCATTATCGGCGAAGAGACCAAGAAACAGATACAATCGGTTGAGGGAAGGATGCCGAATGTAATTATCGCCTGTGTGGGCGGCGGCAGCAATGCAATCGGTATGTTTTATCCGTTTATAGGGGATGGCATTCGCCTAATCGGTGTCGAGCCGGCAGGCTGCGGGCTTGAAACCGGCCAACACGGCGCGTCGCTTACGATGGGTGACAAAGGGGTGTTGCATGGCAGCTTAAGTTATCTCTTGCAGGACAAATACGGGCAGATTCTACCGGCGCATTCCATTTCGGCAGGTCTTGATTACCCAGGGATCGGTCCCGAGCACAGCTACTTGAAGGAAAACGGTCTGGCGGAATACGGCACCGTAACCGATACGGAAGCCCTTGCGGCGTTTCAGCTGCTTGCCACGACGGAAGGCATTCTGCCCGCGCTTGAGAGCTCGCACGCAGTTGCGTATCTGGAGAAGCTCATGCCCGAGCTTTCTGAAGACGATGTTGTAGTGATTAATCTGTCAGGCAGGGGCGACAAAGATGTTCAAGTGGTAGCCGGTGTGTTAGGGGTTGATCTTTAAATGCTGATGAAAACAAATGCAATCGACGATCTTTTCGAGCAGCTGCGTGCCGGCAACAAGGCCGCGCTCATGCCTTATCTTATGGCCGGTTTTCCGAATATCGAAGCATCGCTTAAACTCATCACCGGCGTTGCTGAAGCCGGTGCCGACCTAATCGAGCTCGGCATACCGTACTCTGATCCACTGGCGGACGGCCCAACAATACAAGCTGCGGCCGAGTGCGCGCTCGCAAACGGCGTTACGACCGATACCGCGTTCGAGCTGGTACGAAGAGCAAGGCAGCATACCGCAACACCAATCGTCATCATGACGTACTATAACATCATCTACCGCTACGGTATGAAACGCTTTGCGATTAATGCCGGCGAAGCGGGAGTAAACGGTGTAATCTGCCCTGATCTGCCACCGGAAGAAGCGGACCCGTGGCGGCATACCGCGGCGACCTATGGCATCGCAACCGTCATGCTTGCTACCCCGACAAGCGGAGAGGACCGCCTGAGGAACATCGCGCGTATGTCGAGCGGCTTCATTTATTGCGTATCACTTACCGGTGTGACAGGTGCAAGGGCTAATCTTCCTGCCAATTTAGCCGATTTTATTAAAAGGATTAGAAAAGTGACCGACAAGCCGCTTGCGGTCGGTTTTGGGATTTCCCAACCGGAGCAAGCGAAGCAGATTGCCGGGATAGCTGACGGTGTTATCATCGGCAGCGCCCTTATCAGCTTGATCGGAAACGCCGGCGAAACCTGTGTGGAAACCGCCGTGTCCTATATATCCGAAATAAGGGCTGTGATGGACAGCTAGGTTGCAAAACGCTATTATTATCAAGTAGTTCGGGTCGCAGTATTCACCACGCAAAAATGGAGAAGTATGCCAATCGGAGAATGGTTCGCGAAGCAAGACAAACGCCCTCCCGAAAATCCTATTGAGGTCAAACGGGCTGTGCCCGACGGGGTATGGGAGAAGTGCGATACATGTAATGAGCCCCTCTTTATAAAAGAGCTCGATAAAAACCTGAAAGTGTGCCCGAAGTGCGAACATCATTTCCAGCTCTCGGCACATGAGCGCATCAGCCATCTCATTGATCCCGGCACGTTTGAGGAGGAGTGGCACGATTTGGCTGCTGCCGACCCTCTCAGCTTTGAAGCTGCGGGCAAATCATACGTCGGAAAACTTGAAAAGGCGCGGAATAAGACCGGTTTAACCGATGCCGTCGTCTGCGGAACCGGTCATCTCGACGGCTACAAGGTCGCCATTGCGGTTATGGATTTCAGATTCATGGGCGGCAGCATGGGCTCAGTGGCCGGAGAAAAAATAGCGCGCACCATCGAGCTTGCAACCAAGAAAAAGTTACCCGTTATCATTGTGGCCAGCTCGGGCGGCGCCCGCATGCAAGAGGGCATGGTTTCGCTCATGCAAATGGCTAAAACAAGCGCCGCGCTTGCCAATCACAACAAGCGCCGCTTGCCGTATATCTCAGTACTCGCGAACCCGACATCCGGCGGCGTGACCGCAAGCTTTGCGATGCTTGCCGATGTGATCATTGCCGAGCCGGAAGCATTTATCGGCTTTACCGGGCCGCGGGTTATCGAGCAGACCATCAGGCAGAAACTGCCGAAAGGCTTTCAGACAGCCGAGTCGAATCTCGCACACGGCATGGTCGACATGATCGTTAACAGGATCGAGCTCAAACGCACGCTCTCGAAGCTGCTCGGTTATTTCGAAGGTAACGGTGTCGTCAGGTGAGAAAATTCTCGTATGATTTCGAGCGCCCGCTCGTAGAATTAGAAGATAAACTAGAACACTTAAAGCACCTGGAATCGGCTGAAAAAGCGGACATCGCAGCCGAGATAAGCTACCTCGAAAAGCAGATCGAGCTGCTGCGGGTTCGCACCTATTCCAACCTTACGCCGTGGCAAAAAGTGCAGCTTGCACGTCACCCGGAACGCCCGCACACCAGCGATTACATCGAGGCCATGTTCACCGAGTTTGTTGAGCTGCACGGCGATAGAAAGTTCGCCGACGATCTCGCAATTATCGGCGGGTTCGCCAAGCTTGACGGCACAAAGGTCATGGTTATGGGGCATCAGAAGGGCCATAACACCAAAGAAAACGTAATGCGCAACTTTGGCTGCCCGCATCCGGAAGGCTATAGAAAAGCGCTTCGGCTCATGAAGCTTGCTGAAAAATTCAAACTACCGATTATAACGTTTGTCGATACGCAGGGCGCTCACCCCGGTATCGAGGCCGAAGAGCGCGGGCAAGCGGTCGCAATCGCCGAGAACTTAATAGCGATAAGCATGCTCAGCGTTCCGGTTATCGTCGCAAATGTCGGCGAAGGCGGCAGCGGCGGCGCACTTGCCATCGGTTTCGGCGATCGCATTATTATGCTCGAGAACTCTTACTACTCGGTCAGCACGCCGGAAGCATGCGCCAGCATCCTCTGGGAAGACGCAGGGCAAGCGGATAAAGCCGCAGCCCCACTTTGTCTTACCGCAGATAAACTTCTCGATCTCGGCATTGTCGATACGATTATCAAGGAGCCTCTGGGTGGGGCACATCACGCACCTGCCCTTGTTGTGCGCAGCCTAAAACGCGAGATCGTGCAATCGATTGGTGATCTCAGCTTAATAAAAGGCGACGCCCTCGTCGCACAGCGTTATGAACGCCTGAGAAATATCGGCTTTTACGCCGAAGTGCCGGTTGTAGAATAAGAGCCTTCCATAGAGGAAAATCACGACGATTCTTTACGATGCTTTTACGCGGTACTTATTGCCTGCGGTTTATCGTATTGCTATTATTTATGTAGGCCGTTACGTAGCCGAATGGTAGCCAATAAATATAAGGGAGCTATTTAAAAATAAGGCTTCGGGTATTGAATTGATGAGCATTGCGCTAACAGACGGTATGAAAAAGAGCATAGTGATCTTGCTGGCCGTCATGCTGAGTATGACGATGGGGTTGCTCGAGGTTCTCGATCACCCTGAGGACCTCGAACGGGCGGTTCAAAGCCACCACCTTTTTGAGATCGACGGTACTGTCATTATGCCAGAGATGATAAATCTCGCCAATCTGGGCAATCGCGGGTTAATGACCAGCGATAGTCGCAAGGCAAAATCCGACTACTTTGACGAAGACTACGTTATCAATTGGCTCCCCAGCGCCCGATTGCGGTTCGCCATACTGAAGGACCGCTTAACAGATACTTCATCCATAAAGTATAAGGCATATTTTAGCCTAGGCCATCTTGTGCCGCGACATATCCTTCTCACGTTATACCGCGAATATATTGATCTCTTCAACCAACAATACGGTCGTTCCATCCATTGATATAAAGCTGAAGATTAATAATCTAACAGTTTTATAACTCAAGGAGGATGGAATATGAGACTAAAACCATTCGCGCAGCCGGAACCGACCGGCGCTCCGGACGTTCCGCCTGCGCTGAGAAAACAGACGTCTACGAGCAAATTGCTCATACTTCGTATATGGTTGCGCCGGATTCTTAAATCTCGAAGGAATAAAATCATTTTGGCTGGGGCTGCTGTGGTGCTGATAGTCGGCATTGCGTATGGAGCCCAAACTGCCACCAAATACAAATCACCAGCCGAAATTAAGGATGAACAGACCATCGTAAACACAGCCGTCAATGGTTGGGCGGTTAAATATACGGCAACCATGGAGGCGAACCAAAAGAAAGTAAATGAATATCGCATGACTTTGCCCCAGTACTATAGCAATGATAAGGGTGAGCTTACCGTACAGCAACGGCTCATAACGGCGTTTCTTGATACCAAGATAGAGAACGGGCAAGAGCCGTGGATGTATCAAAATTATTATACCGACAACAACCAGGCGGTTGTGGATTTTAGGGTAACGGGTTTTAAACTGGACAGTATCAAGATAGGCTCGACCACTGCGACGGTTAAGGGAAGAATTGAATACTTTATATCGCGCCGCCAGCTATCGCAAGTCTACCCGTCGGATTCCGCGGCCGTATGCAAATGGGATTTCGTGAAGAAGGGTAACAAATGGCTGATCGAAGACGAAACGCTCGTAACTAGCGGGGCCGCCGCCGACCCGACCGTAGGCCAAGGTTCCGGCCAGAACACTCAGCAATAACGAATCCTGTGACCGAGCAGTAACCAACAAGCAAATAAAGGAAGGCTGTTATTATACAGCCTTCCTTTATTTGCAGACCGCTTTGTTGTTCGAGTACTCGACTTTTCGGGAAATAATACATCTATGGATATTTTCACTATTGCCCGGTTTATGTTCCCGTTTATCGGGGTTGCCATATTCATATTGTTTTCCCGGTACTTGCTTGTTCCGCGCTTTATTCAACAGCGTGCGCTGCTTGCAGGACTGCTGGCTGGCGTCGTTAATATGGCAGTCGACGCTGCCGGTTTCGCGCTTAAACTATGGCATTACGATATCGGGCATCTCGTAGCAGGATTTCCCCTTGATCTATATATCACGGCGGCCATCGTCTACGGCGCGGTAGTGCTTATCGTGTACTGGTGGATTCGCGGTCATCATCAGAATTGGATTGTACCGTTTCTACTTTTTCTGCCGCTGTACGGTCTTGGCCGGGATTATCTGGGGACACTCGTTGCCGGGGCAACCTTTATTACCTGGGATAATCCGTATGCATGGATCGCGGATTTCTTTGGCTGGATGGCGATATTTTGGATTCCGATATACGTCTTCAACCGCCTTACAACAACCAAATAGCTTGCAAACACCACATAGCACGTAGGCACTAGAGTACCAAATACACGGCAACTTTTGACTTAGCTAACGCGCAGTATGATAATCAACGTGATCGACCATATATGTAGGTTCTAGCCGGAGAGCAGCATGTTTCGCTTAGGAAGCGGTATACGGAAAAAAATATTTATTAGTTATCTCGCGATTATAATCCCACTTTTGCTGGTTATAGTTTA
The DNA here is from genome assembly GCA_036504445.1 of Candidatus Aquicultor sp. Taxonomy (NCBI): domain Bacteria; kingdom Bacillati; phylum Actinomycetota; class Candidatus Aquicultoria; order Candidatus Aquicultorales; family Candidatus Aquicultoraceae; genus Candidatus Aquicultor; species Candidatus Aquicultor sp. Next base: position 22,352 of record DASXVE010000004.1, on the reverse strand, counting down.
CACACACTATAACCATTTCCTGGATAAAAGACAGGCAATCATTGAATCGCGTGTGGCGTTCGCACGGAACGTCGCCACCAACTTTGACCATTTCAGCAAAGAAGTACTCATCGCCGAGCAGGCTACCGGTCTGGCGATCTTGCAGAACGACTACACGAGGAGCAAGGCGAGCGATTATCTTGCTTCAGTAGCCAACCAATACCCAGTATTTAGTCTCGATTATATGAGGGTAGACGGCAACATTTTTGCCTCATCCGACACCAGCGAAGTTGGAACATGGGAAACCACGGGCAAATACAATGTCGATTACTATCGCAAGAATCTTACCCCCGACCGGGGTTGGCTCGTAACCCCGCTTCTTACTCAAGCAAACGGGCGGCCGGGTTTTGATATCGTAAGCGGTGTGTGGCGCAAGAATAAGCTTGCCGGCATCATGGTCGCAAATATCGACTCGAGCCGTCTAAACGAAATAATGAACTTCGATGTTCCCGGCGGCGGCTATAATATCACCGACAACAACGGCATACTCATCTTCCAGACCCAGCGCCCAAACATGCCGCTGTCGCAACGTGATTGGAGTTCTCACGATTTTGTGCGCTCGGCCCTTTCCGATAAGGAATTCACATCATACGGATTAACCTTTCCGGCCGACAACACAAGTCGGATGGGCGCTCAGGTCCCGATCCATAGCATCGGCTGGACGGCCGGATCGTTTGTGCCCGTCAACGAAGTTATGAGCACCGTCCGCATGGACCTCTTTACGAGCGTAATCACAGCGATAACAGTCATTCTCGCGGCGATAATCCTGGGATATTGGATGGGTCGTAAAATAGCCGACCCGATAACGACGTTGGCCGAAAAAGCGAAATCAATCGCTGACGGCAGCTTTGACGAAGAGGTTGAAGTGCCGGAAACCGGTGACGAAATAGAAGAACTTTCAGAGAGCTTCAACGTAATGCGGCTCAATCTGAAGGAATACGTAAATGAGCTCAGCGGACTGGTCGAGGTCGGAGAGAAAATGAACATGGCGCTCAATATCCCGTTTGTTGAGACAGCGGTCACCGGAGCGCTGCGCAGTTCCTTCGACGCCAAAGCCGTCTGGATCGCTCTATATAACGATCGGGAGAAAACCATCAGAGTCGACCATTTCTGGAGTGAAGACGGCGATGACCTAAGCGAAAAGCTGACCGATTTGATGCAAACACCCGGCCAGGGCGTTGCGGGTAGGGTGCTCATGACCGGAAAACCGTACGTAATAAAAGACCTGCGCAAATCCGACACCGTATTTAAAAGTCTGGCGCTGACGCATAGCTATGATTCGCTTATCACGCTGCCGTTGATCTCGGGCGGTGGGGCGCTAGGAGTAATCGAGTTTTACACCCCGCTAACCGGGCAAAATCGTATAACCGAAAAAGAAATGGGTCTGCTCATGGCGCTTGCGAATCAAGCCTCAGTAGCGATCGAGAACGCCAGGCTCTATGAAGAGACGCGAAATTCGGCTAATAAATTAAGGGCGTCGAATGACGACTTGCACATTCTCAACAAGCTCGCGCTCGAAATATCATCAGGCCTTGACCTAAATGAGCTGCTCGACAAGGTAGTGCATAACAGCATCGACCTTGTCAGCGCCGATATGGGCGTAATCGGACTCTACGATAAGAACCGGGATAGCATCGAGTACGAGTGCCGGACCAATCCGCACTTGCCGCTAATTAATGCGCGCGAAACCGCCGGTTATGGGCTTATTGAAGTGGTTCTGAGAACTAAAGAACCCGTATACACTAATGATTACGGCCACGACCCGCGGGCGTCAAAGGAAACCCTTGCGCTAGGGGTAAGCGCTGTGGTGGGTGTGCCGCTTCTAGTTGGAAGTCGCCTGGTTGGCGTGTTGCAGGTGGCTATGACAGGGGAAAAACGCTTTACCGATAACGACATTGCACTGCTGACAGCGGTTGCGAGTCAGGCGGCGGTAGCTATCGAAAACGCAAAGCTGTACGAACGCGAGCGTAATGTCGCCGAAACGCTGCAAAACGCCCTGCTCGCCATGCCCGAGGAACTACCGGGTGTCAAGGTCGGGCTTCTGTACCGCTCGGCTACGGATAACTCGAAAGTCGGCGGCGATTTCTACGATTTCATAGAGTTTACCGACGGTAAGATAGGCGTCGTCATCGGCGATGTTTCTGGGAAGGGTCTCGAAGCCGCAACGGCAACAGCGCTCGCCAAAATGACGATACGTGCTTTTGCCTATGAATACTCTTCGCCGGCAGACGTGCTCGCGCACGGAAATGCGGTACTAGCATCACAGATGGCGGTCGGCCAATTTATAACTATGGCATACGCCGTTATCGATCCGGCGACGGGTGCACTCTCATATGCAAGCGCCGGTCACCCGGCACCGCTTATCATAAACCACGAGATGTCGACGATGCGCCAGCTAAGAATCGGCGCCGCTCCGCTCGGTGTTCTTGAGGATACAGTTTATGAAACGTTTACCGATACTCTTACCGGTGGTGAGATGATGCTTCTATTCACCGACGGTTTGATTGAAGCGCGCAACGGAAGCGGTTTCTTCGGGGAAGAGAGCGTATGCGAAGCGCTTCTGGCCACAAATGGCAGTACGGTGGAAGAAATACCGGGCAAGCTGCTCAATGCTGCGGAGGTGTTCGCGAACGGCACCCTGAACGACGACGTCGCGATTATCGCGTTACGCCTCGACAGTTCAGCCGGTCGTTCGGGTCGCGAGAACAAGTCGCATAATGGTGAACGTGAGCCGGCAAACGGCAATGGTAAGAAAAAGACCAAGGCTAAAAAGGCCGCAAAGAAAGAAACAGCTGAGACTACGGAGTAAATGCAAAAACCCCGTTTGCAAACAGGGTTTTTTATTAGTGCCGAAGACCGGGATCGAACCGGTATGAGGTTACCCTCACTGGTTTTTGAGACCAGCGCGTCTGCCTATTCCGCCACTCCGGCATGTGAGCTGCGATAATATTTCTACTCGCTCATATATTGTAAACATAACCCGATATTCTGTCTAGCCGGGCTAAGGGCGCGCTTGACCGTGAATTCGCTGTATCCACAGTCAAGCTCACACGTTGCTTTTAGCTTGATGCAATTACGCCCCGGAGGTGATAAAATCAATGTTAAACGGGGTTATAAACCCTTATTGGGGGAGCGTATTTGCAATCGATAGAGGCGTATCGCGAGATTGCGAATCTTAACAATAAGCAAGCTAAGCGAATATCGGCGGTAAGTAAAAACATTCAGCTTATCGCAGATTTGAGTTACTCCGATATAATCATCTACTGTAAAACCGCAAACGGCGGCATTATCGCCGTAGACGCAGCAAAGCCCAACACATCGATCTCCGTGCGGCCCGAGCTCGTTGTAGGGCAGAAGTTTACCGATCTACCGGACGCAATTACGAGGGCATTTGCGGAGGGGCGTCGCTTTAAGCAGGAATATGGTACGTTTAACGACGCACCGGTCAGCGTGCGTGCGGTGCCCGTTAAAGAGGGCAGCCGTGTGGTTGCGGTGATGACGAGCGAGCGCCGCAGTCTCGATGAAGCGCGCACCAGCGATATGGAGCAGATGTACATGGGCGCTGCCGACGACCTTATCAATATGATCGAGGAAGGCGTCGATGTCGGCATAGATTTTCCCACCTCAAAAGAGGCGGGCGATGGCTTGCTCAGGATAGATGTCAACGGCATTATCACCTACGCGAGCCCGAACGCGGTTACCGTTTACCGCCGTCTTGGTGTTCAGGACGAACTTGCAGGCAATTCGGTTTCAAAGATCGGCCTCGACGAGACGCCGATCTTGCGCGCGCTTGAAGACCGCAAGGCTGTGATGCTTGACATTACCGAAAAAGGCATCACGGCAATCAAGAAGGCGATTCCCGTCATCAACAACGGGCGGGCTAAGGGCGTCGTTGCGATTATCCGTGACGTAACCGATGTGCGTGCGCGCGAGCAGCAGCTCAAGATAAAAGAAGCGACAATTCGCGAGATTCATCACCGCGTTAAGAACAATCTGCAAACCATCGCGAGCCTTCTCAGGTTGCAGTCGCGACGCATGACGTTGCCGGAAGCACGCATGGCGCTACTAGAGAGCGTCGGCAGAATTTCAAGTATTGCGGTCGTGCACGAGATACTCTCGCAAAGCGGTAGCGGCACGCTTGACTTTAAAGAGATCGCGACTAACATTAATACGATGATACAGAGCGGCCTCGTCAGGCCGGATAAGAAGATCACCATACTAACCAAGGGCGTCGGGGGGCAAATCCCGTCGCCGATGGCGACATCGCTCGCACTTATCTTAACCGAACTTGTACAAAATGCCGTCGAACATGCATTTAGCGGTAGAAAAACGGGCAAGATTATTATATCGCTTGAACGCCACGGTAAAATGCTCACCATGACGGTGGGCGATGACGGCATCGGCCTGCCCGATGGTTTTAGTCCGTCAACAAGCAGCAATTTGGGGTTGCAGATCGTGCACACGCTGGTCTCGGATGAGCTCGGCGGCACGTGGAATATGCGAGATAACGGTGGCACAAAAGTGACGGTTCAGGTGCCTATCGACTATAGTAGTGATACAAAGGCTGAATAAGGGGTGCTATGAAGCGACTTCGAATTGTCATCGCCGAAGACGAAGCGATAATTCGGCTTGATTTAAAAGAAATGCTGGTCGAGCTCGGCCACGAAGTGGTCGGGGAGGCATGGACCGGCGAGGGGGCCCTCGACCTGGTTCAAGAACTCAACCCCGATCTTGCGGTTCTTGATATCAAGATGCCGGGCATGAACGGCATAGATGTTGCCCGGTCGGTCAGCGCGCAAAACCTGTGCCCGGTTATCATGCTTACGGCGTATAGCCAGAAAACGCTGGTTGAAGAGGCTATTAAAGCGGGTGCTATGGCGTATCTGGTAAAACCGTTTGATAAATCGGATCTAATGCCGGCAATCGAGGTTGCCCGGAGCAGATACCTGGAAGCGCGAGAGCTCGAAAACCAGGTAAAAGACCTGTCTGAGCGGCTCGAGATTCGCAAACTCGTAGAGCGGGCGAAAGGAATCCTGATGCGAGACCACGGGCTGGTGGAAGCCGACGCATTTCGTCAGATTCAAAAGTGGAGTATGGACAAGCAGTTATCCCTCAAGCAAGTGGCTGAGGAAGTACTTGGAATTAGTGAATAATATATGAAGAAACGCGGTTTGCCCTGGACCGTCCGGTGATCGCTGTTAGAATGGAGTATAGATGCAGATAAATGCAGGAGATGAAGAGACTATGACAGGTCGTTTTTGGGGCGCGGTAAAAGAATTTGTAGTTCTTATTGTAATCGCGTTTATTCTTGCGCTCGGTATTAGAACGGCGGTGGCAGAGAGCAGGCTTGTCCCGTCAGGCTCGATGGAGCCGACAATCGCAACCGGCGACCGTATCTTCACGGTCAAGGTACTCTACTATTTCACGCAACCGGCACGCGGCGATATAGTTGTCTTCGACGTACCGAAGCAGGCACATGTCGATCCGAATTCACCCCCGTTTGTAAAGCGCGTTATCGGCCTACCGGGTGATAACGTAGAGATTAAGGACGGCCAGGTCTATGTCAACGGCCAGGTATATAATGTGGATACCGCTCGCATACCGCAATACTCATACGGTCCGGTAACTGTCAAAGAGGGCAGACTCTTTGTCCTGGGAGACAACCGCAACCAAAGCTACGACAGCCACGAATGGGGACAAGTACCCGAAAAAAACGTCATCGCGAAAGCCGTGTTCGTGTACTGGCCTCTTGATCACATGAAGGTCTTGAAGTAGCCTCGTTGTTACAATCATAATAGATAAATATAAATTAGAAAGAAGCGAGTGCGTGCGTGGCACAATTACTTCATAAGCAAAGCGCTGCAGTTGAAATCCAGGTCACCGGCACGGTTCAGGGTGTCGGGTTTCGCCCGCATGTATATAAATTAGCTACATCCCTTGGTTTGCACGGTTGGGTTATTAACACGACGGCCGGAGTAACCATCCGCATCGAGGGTTCCAACGAACTTATCGAGCGCTTTACTCATGACCTTCAGACGAGCCCGCCGCCGCTGGCGCGTATCGAGAAATATTTTGTGCGTGAAGCGATCCCCGAAGGCTATAGCGCCTTTTTCATCCATGAGAGCCGACATATGCCGGACACTTTAGTTTCAATCCCGCCGGATATTGGAACCTGCCCGGATTGCTTGCGCGAATATCTAGACCCGGGCGACCGCAGGCACGGTTATGAGTTCACCAATTGCACCAATTGCGGGCCGCGATTCTCGATAACGAAGGCCGCCCCGTACGATCGCAAGAACACGTCGATGCGTGTCTTTGAAATGTGTCCCGATTGCGGGCGTGAATACACCGATCCGCTCGACAGGCGATTTCATGCCGAGCCGAACGCGTGCCCGCTATGCGGCCCTCAGATCGTCGTGACGACACCGGACGGTGAGCCTGCCGATATAGATGTGAGAACAGGTACAAGTAGGGAAACTGCAGCTGCCATAAGAAAGCTGCTCAAGCAAGGAAGCCTCCTGGCGGTAAAGGGCATCGGCGGATACCACCTGGCATGCGATGCGGAAAGCCAAGATGCGGTACGGCGTATGCGCGAGCGGAAACGGCGTCAGTCGAAGCCGTTCGCCCTGATGTGCCGCGATCTTGATATTGTGCGGCACCATTGCGAGCTCTCGCAAGAAGAGGAGCGGCTGCTCACATCGCCCGCCCGCCCTATCCTGCTGTTAAAGCGCAAGGCGACGAGCGGTCTTTGCGATGATATTGCGCCCGGGCTCGACACGCTCGGTATAATGCTGCCTTACACGCCGCTTCATTGCGGGTTGTTTGACGAAGGGCTTTCGATACTGGTTATGACCAGTGCAAATATCAGCGGCGACCCTTTGATTCTTACCGAGGACGACGCTTACGAGCATCTGGGCGATCTCGCGGATTATTTTGTCATCCACAAGCGCGAGATTATCAACCGGGCCGATGATTCCGTGGTTATGCAGTTTAACGGGCAACCGTACTTCGTGCGCCGCGCCCGCGGTTACGTGCCGCAGGGCGTGAAGCTGCCGCATGCCGTCAAGCCGGTTCTGGCGGTCGGCGGCGACTTGAAGAGCGTTTTTGCCTACGGTAAAGATGATAAAGCAATAGTCAGCCAGTATTTTGGCGATCTTGATAACTTGAAAAACCTCGATGCCTACGGCGACGGCATCCGGTTTTTCAGCGAGTTTTTACATATTAAACCCGAGCTTATTGTGCGCGACCTTCACCCCGATTACGTCAGTACCGAATTCGCCGAAGAGTATGCAAGTAAGCTTAGCGTACCGCTTATAAGCGTCCAGCATCATAAAGCCCACTTTGCGTCATGCATGGCCGACAATGGCCTGAATGAGAAGACTCTCGGCGTAGTATGCGACGGCACCGGATACGGCGATGACGGCACGGTGTGGGGCGGTGAGTTTTTCTACGGTGATTACGATGAAGTTACGCGGGTCGGCTCGCTCGCACAGTTCCCGCAGCCGCGCGGTGATAGCGTTCAAAAATACCCGCTGCACATGGCGGCGGTCATTTTAAACGTACTTTGGGCCGACGAAGAACAAACGCTGCAAACGCTGCCTGACGCAGACGAGATCATGCCGTTTGCCAAAGCGCAAAGCGCAAGCGAACGGCTCAGTATCCCCTCGTCGAGCTGCGGAAGGTTGTTTGATGCGGCGGCGGCGCTGTGTGGTTTTACCGGGCGTATCAGCTACGAAGGTGAGGCCGCTATGCGGATGGAATCGCTCGCGCACAGCTCGCCCGGCGAGAAACCGTACGATACGCATGTCATTGAAGATGGTGCAATGCTCAGGCTCGCCTGGGATTTTATCGGTGAGATGGCGGAAGACAAGCTTGGTGGCGTAGAGCCGGCAGTTATGGCGGCGCGGTTCCATCAAAGCGTAATCGCAGGGATTTGCCGTATGGTCGAAATATTAGCAAAGCGGTATGGCACCCACAAAGTCGTGCTCTCGGGCGGAACGTTCCAGAACCGTTTTGTTATCATGGGATTGGATAAAGAATTACGCGACAGCGGTATCGAGCCGCTGTTCCACCGCAATGTACCTGCAAATGACAGCGGTTTAGCGCTCGGCCAGATTGTTCTAGCCGGTAGGATGGCGCCCTGATAGCATTGCAGGATGGTGACGCGATACTTGCTATTGACCCCGGATATTGTGATAATGTGATTTCTAGGAGGTTATATATGTGTCTAGCAGTGCCGGCGAAGGTTGTCTCAATCGATGAGAATATGTTTACCGCTGATGTCGATGTTCTAGGAAATACAAAGAAGATTAGCTTGCTGCTTACCCCGGATGCCGGAATCGGCTCGTGGGTACTCGTGCATGCCGGCCAGGCGATAAGCGTTGTCACCGATGAGGAAGCGCAAACCTCAATCGCCATATGGGAGGAAATCTTAGGCGATGAGAGCTGATAACCCTATGAAAACCGATAATCCCAGTGTGAACACTGTAGACGCACATAAGGGCCTCGACCAGTATTTTAAGAAACTCAACGAAAAGTTGTGGCAGATAGCGAAACGCCCCGTGAAACTCATGGAGGTATGCGGCACGCACACCATGGCGATTGGTAAAAGCGGGATCAGAAGCGTACTGCCGCCGCAGATCGAACTCATTTCCGGGCCGGGTTGCCCGGTGTGCGTAACCGCGGATAGTGATATCGACGTATTTATGCGTCTAGCGCGTAACCCAAACATCCTGCTCGCGACCTACGGTGATATGATTCGTGTGCCCGGTACCGAGGGCAGTCTTGCCGAGCTTAAGGCGCAGGGCGCCGACATCCGGGTTGTCTATTCAGCCCTGGAGGCGCTTGAGTTTGCCCGCAGCGTTAAAGGCAAAGAAGTCGTGTTTTTAGGCGTCGGTTTTGAAACGACGGCCCCCGCGACAGCGCAAGCAATCACAATAGCCGCTCAAGAGGGCTTGGCAAATTTCAGCGTTTTTAATCTTCATAAGACCGTTCCGGGCGCGCTGAAAGTGCTCCTGGATGACGAAGCAGCCCAAATTGACGGCTTCATCTTGCCTGGTCACGTTAGCATTATCATCGGTGAGAAACCGTACAGGTTTATCGCCGAAGAATACGGTATCTCGGGTGCGATCGCCGGATTTGAGCCACCGGAGATTATGGCGGCGCTGGTGCGTCTTGTTAAAGATATCAACGCCGGCACGCCGAGCATCTCAAATATGTACCGGCACGCCGTTCGCCCGGAAGGCAACGTGGTGGCGCAGAAACTCCTGGCCGATACGTTTGAGCCGTGTGACGCCGAGTGGCGGGGTATTGGTGTTATCCCCGGCAGTGGCCTTGCATTTCGCAACGAATTCGCCGCGTTTGACGCCGTTAAGAAATTCAATGTAGAAAAACAACCAGTAAAACTCTTCCCGGGGTGTCGCTGCGGCGATATCCTGAAGGGAACGATTAAACCGATCCAGTGCCCGCTGTTTGATAAGCGCTGCACTCCCGACAACCCGGTAGGCCCGTGCATGGTGTCATCCGAAGGTACCTGTGCTGCTTACTACCTCTATCAGGGGAGCGATGATCTCGATGGATAAGATTCGCCTGGCTCACGGCAGCGGCGGTGAAATGACCGCGCGTCTTATAGAGGAGGTGTTTTTCTCCGCTCTCGGTAGCGACGGTAAAAATGCGAATGATTCTGCAGTTATAGACCTGCCGGCCGGCAAGACGGCGTTTACCACCGATGCGTTTGTAATCAGCCCGATCTTTTTCCCTGGCGGCGATATCGGCAAACTGGCGTTTTGCGGTACGGTTAACGACCTGGCCGCCGCAGGTGCGTGCCCGGTAGCGCTTTCCGCATCGTTCATCATCGAGGAAGGCGTCGATATCGCTGGCCTCAAACAAATCGCCCAGAGTATGGGCGCTATTTCAAAAGAAACCGGCATCCCGGTAGTGTGCGGCGACACCAAAGTCGTCGACAAGGGTAGTGCCGATAAGGTCTTTATCTCGACGTCCGGCATCGGTGTTATCCCGGAGGGAATAGATTACCACCCCCGCAATATTCGAGACGGTGACATAATTATCGTGAGCGGCAGCATCGGCGACCACGGTTATTGCATTATGGCGCTGCGCGAAGGCATCGATATCAAGAGCTCGGTCATAAGTGATTGCCGGCCGTTGAACGAGCTGGTGGGCTTGCTTGCACCTCTTGGCGATGGTATACGCGCTGTGCGCGATGCAACCAGGGGCGGTCTCGGTATGGTTGTAAACGAGTGGGCGCAGCAAAGCGGCCGGGGAATTCTCGTGTTCGATAGCCTCATCCCCATCAAAAAGGAAGTTAAGGGCGGTTGCGCCCTTCTTGGTCTTGATCCCATATATATGGCGAATGAAGGCAAAATGATTTTTGCCGTAGCACCGCACAAGGCGCCCGAGGCGCTGCTCTTGCTGAAAGATCATCCGGCAGGCGAAGACGCCGCTGTCATCGGCGAAGTCGTGGGCGGCAAAGCCGTTGTCAGGGTTGAGACAGAATGGGGAACGAAACGCATATTACCCGCACCGCGCGGTGAGATCCTACCCAGGATCTGCTAGTACCAGTACCCTAGAACAACGCTTCTTTACATATTTGTAACATAATTGCCGCCATACTATCCCATATGCTTTGAGCTGCACAAAGAGTTACTTCTAGCTAATATGTAACCCAAACGAGTGATGTGTGACATTGCTTGGCTGCTGTGCTATTATTACCTTTAGCATTTGCTTAACTATTCGTTGTTTTTGTTACATTATGTCAAGTAATGCGTTTTTTTAAGAGGTAGTATGTAACAATAATTGCAGCTCCAATTGTAGTACTAATACCAGGTCAGGGGCGGCATTATCCCTTAATGTCCGTAAGTAAACGCCAAATCGGCTCTTAAGCGCTCGGTTGCGTAAAAAGATAAGAGTTGAGAGTAGGTATGGAAGATAAAGCCATAGACAGAGCAGAATTCTTTAAATACATCTTTGGTAGAGGAGTCGCTGCGGCGTCGGAAGCTGCAGAGAACTTTGTCGAACCATTCCAAACCTTGGGGAATACGGCGCATAAGTTGCTCTATCAAACCCTTATCCCCGTGAGCGAATATCGGAATGAGCCGAAGCTTCTCACATCGAGCAAACCTCCCATTTTTATAGTCGGCGAGGTAGGCAAAAATCTTACCGCTTTTCCCGCGCTTTGTGGCACAGACGGTTTCTTGCTTATACACTTACCGCAAGAGAACGCTCTGTACTGCAGTGCTTGTGGTACAAAGCATTATATTATATACAAAGATAAGCAAGTCGAGTGCACCCTGGAAGCATTCCCTCTTACCATCAAAGAGGGTCATATATGCCTCATAAATAATTAATAGCGTTAAAAAAGATTAAACGGAGGTGTAGTAAATGGGGTTATTGGAAGAGCTAGCTGCAAAGCAAATAGAGCGCAGGGACTTCGTTAAGTTCTGTGCCGCGGTGTCGGCCGTTTTCGGAATGCCGAAAGCGTTCGCAAAAGACATTGCTTTTGCAGCTGAGGCAGCCACGAAAAAACCCGCTGTAATCTGGCTCGAAGGTCAAGACTGCGCCGGTTGCAGCGAGTCATTCTTGGCTACTCTCAATCCATCGTTGGCGGAGTTGTTGCTGGGTACAATCTCGCTCCGCTATCACGAAACCGTCATGGCCGGTGCGGGTGCAGTAGCAGAAGAAGCACGCCTAAAGACCATGGAAGAGGGCGGCTACGTTCTCGTAGTAGAAGGTTCAATCCCAGCGGCAGACGACAGGTTCTGCACGGTCGGTGGCAAGTCATTTAAGGAAGTTCTCACCGAGACAGCCAAGAATGCGGCCGTCATTATCGCTGCCGGTTCATGCGCGACATTTAACGGCGGCATCCCTGGGGCAAGCCCGTCAAAGGGCAGAGGGGTTGCATATTTCATTAAGGACAAACCGATCATCAACCTGCCGACTTGCCCGGTTAAGCCGGCTCGTCTGGTTGCTACAATCATGTACTATCTCGCATCAGGCAAGGCCCCGGCTATGGATAAACTCAACAGGCCGCTTGCGTTCTACGGCGAGCTTCTGCATGACAACTGCCCGCGCAGGGGTCAATTTGAAGCCGGTCACTTTCTCCAGGACTGGAACGATCCGGCACAGCGTGATTACTGCTTGCTGTTGAAAGGCTGCAAAGGTCCGAAGACATACACCGATTGCGCCAAAGTATGGTGGAACGAGGGCGCAAACTGGTGTATCGGCGCCGGCGCACCGTGTGCAGGCTGCTCGCAGCCTGAGTTCTACGGCGGCTTCTCACCGCTCTACGACAAACAAGACATCTTCAATGGTGTCGGCAAGAGTGTCAATATCGATACAGCAGGCAAGGCGCTTGTCGGTGTCGCAGCCGTTGGTGCGGTTGTACACGGAGCCGGTCGCCTTGTTCTCGGCAATAAAGACAAAAAGTAGGAAGGGAGGACGGTAAAGAATGGCTCAAAAGATTAAAATTGATCCTGTTACTCGAATAGAAGGCCACTTAGGCGTTACGGTTGAGATCGAGAACGGAAAAGTTAAAGACGCTTGGTCGGAAGGCAATATGTTTAGAGGCTTAGAGGTACTCCTGAAGGGGAGAGATCCTCGCGATGCCTCGTATGTAACCGATCGTGTTTGCGGTGTTTGCTCGGGTTCGCATAACTGGGCATCGGCTCTCGCGCTCGACGATGCGTTTGGCGCGGATGTTCCGGACGCCGGAAGACTCGTACGTAACCTCATTCTAGGTGCGATGTGGCTTCACGACCACCCGCTTCATTTCTATCATCTATCCGCACTCGATTATATCGATGTGATGGCAGTTGCTAAATACAAAGGCAACGATCCCGGCCTCAAGGCGGTACGGAGTAAGATCGTCAAACTCGTACAAGCCGGCGATACCGCTCCGCTCACTCCTCGCTATGCGCCGGATGAGTGGAACGTAAGTGATCCAGAGCTTGTTACAACCGCTGTTGCGCACTATCTCCAGTGCCTCGAGATTCAAGCGAAGGCAAAGAGAATGGCGGCGCTCTTAGGCGGTAAAATTCCGCATAACGCATCAATCGTTGTCGGCGGTACCACAATGTACCCGACGATGCAGACGCTCGATGCATATCGCGGTATTCTTGCTGAAGTTGCCGCATTTGTTAAGAACGTTTATGTAAAAGACGTTGTCACCTTCGGTACCGGCCCGCTTCTTAAGTTGGCTACCTCAAATGTCGGCGTTTCCGGTTTGAATTACCTGTCATACGGCGGCTTCCAGAACTCGTCAAGCAAAGACGATATGTTGCTGCCGGCCGGTGCTATCTTAGGCAATCTCGGAAGTATCGAGAAAGTCGACCCGGAAGCAATCACCGAGCATGTTGCTTACTCCTGGTATGACGGCGATGCCGCGCTCCAACCCGCACAGGGCGAGACCGCAGTAAACCGCGACAAGGACAAAGCATACAGCTTCATCAAAGCCCCTCGATATCAAGACAAAGCGATGGAAGTCGGCCCGCTCGCGCGTATGCTCGTAGCACAGAACGAGACCCTCATGGGCCTTGTCGAGAAGGGCGTAAAGCCGGGCGCAGTGGCACGTCACGCAGCCCGCGCGCTCGAGACCTTAACCATCGTCGACGGCGTTACAAAGTGGCTTGATGAGCTTACCGGCATGGTCGGCAAAGGCGATGTCAAGATTCACGACGACTCGAAGTGGAACGTACCGGATAGCTCAACGGGTAAGGGCTTAACCGAAGCACCTCGTGGTGCGCTCGGTCACTGGATCAACATCAAAGGCGGCAAGATCGAGAATTACCAACTCGTCGTTCCGGGTACCTGGAATATGTCGCCGCGTGATAAGAATAATGTCAGGGGCCCGATGGAGCAAGCGCTTATCGGCGCACCGGTTCCGGATGCAAAGAACCCGAACAACGTTGTTCGTATCATTCGCTCGTTCGATCCATGTATTTCATGTGCAGTTCATATTATCGAACCTAAGACAAACGAAATCTTGAAATTCCAAATCGGCTAAGGGGGTGTGAATAATGGCTAAAAGTTCCGAGATTTCCGTCTCAAGGCGGATATATCACTGGATCAACTTCATAAGCATTATCGCGCTCTCAATATCAGGCTGGTACATTCACAGCCCGTTTATGACCGCTACGTTCAGCATGGGTTTCATGAGGCTGACTCACTTCATCTTCATGTGGATATTTACCACGAACTTCATGCTTCGTGTGTACTGGGCGTTCTTCGGTAAAGGCGGTGACTGGAGGAAGTACATCGCACAGAGATGGTTTAACGGCAAAGTTCTCAAGGCAACAGGCCGTCACTATCTGATGTATGACCACTGGCCCGAGGGCATGCAAGATCGAATTCTGCAGAACACGACCTATTTGTTCCTGGCTGTTCTGTACATTGTCCAGATCCTTACGGGTCTTGCGCTTTTCTACAACGCTTCGGGTTCCATCGCGTTTGTAGGGAACATTCTTGGCGGGCTGCAAGCCGTTCGCCAGTTGCATCTCTTCTTGATGTGGTTCTTCATCATGTTTACGGTCATCCATTTCTATATGGGTGCTTCGGAAGAGTGGGACAAGATCAAACTAATGTTCTTTGGGGTTGCTGATGAAAGATAAGATCCTCGTCTTAGGCGTGGGAAATCTTATTCTTAGCGATGAGGGAGTCGGCGTACATCTTGTACGCCGACTCCAATCTGAGAACCTGCCCGCCAATGTCGAAATTGAAGACGGCGGAACGCAGGGGCTCGAATTACTCGACTACATGGACGACGTCGCAAAGCTCATCATTGTCGATTGCATTAAAGCCGGCTCCGAGCCGGGCAGCATTTTCAGATTTGAGCCTGACAAGGTCGATGTTATCCCGCGTGAGTACAAGATATCGTTCCACGACCTTGGTATTTATGACTTTATCAGGCTGGCGGAAGCGTTGGATAAATTGCCTCCGACGATGATTTTCGGCATCGAGCCGGAAAGAATCGACTGGGGCGAGGAGCTGTCTCCCGCCGTCGAGGCGAAGATGGATAAGCTCAAGGAGTTTGTCCTCAAGGAGATTAACGACAGCCTGAAAGAAATCGAGCGCGAGCAGGCAAGTTAGTTTTCGCACTCGATTGAATTGAATTCGTAAAAGTAAAGCGCCGGTGTTACATAGCATCGGCGCTTCTTATTTAACAACCCCCAGCCCGGCCAGCCCGGCTTTAGCAGCCTCGTCCATCCAGGCCTGTTGTTGGCGCATGTCGAGCAAGTTAAACCCGAATATGCGGGGAACGTCTTTAATGCCGAAGTCGAGGGACGAGCCCGTATCGATGGCGGTAATGTTTCCGAAGGCAAAGCGATGCATATTGCCGGGTTCTTCACGGAAGCCTTTTCCAAGCAGTACAACATAGTAATCATGCTTAGCTATAGGGTAGACGCCGATTTGGTTAAGTCTGGCGTCCTCCTGCCCCTTAAATCGTCCGAACGTTACCGCTATAGAGTCGCTTTTCTTGGTGAGGGCTTCGTTTGGCAAGGGTATGATTCGGTTGTTGGGAAAGTAGAAAGAGAGAAGAGTTCCAAAATTATCGAAGACGATTTGTTGCGCGTAAACGGTAGTGCTTTCGCTTATCGGTTGACCCGTCAGGTTCTTGATATCGGCGAATTCCGTATATCCGAACTTGACGCTGTGCATCAGGATTCCGGTGAAAAATACCGAGACCATATAAAGCCCAACAGTAGCTATAACGAGCTGCTTCCTATCTTGGAACAAAGACTCCAGGAAATACGCGGCGGCAATAATGCCGAACGGCATAAGCGGCAACAAGTAATAGGTATGGAAATGGTAGAGGATATAAAATGAAGTAAAACCCAGGATAATGCTAAGGATCAGCATACTTCCGCTAACTGATCTTTTTACGCCCAGATAAACAATGCCGATAATCGCCAGGACGAACATCAGCGGATTGAATGCCCAGACAAGCTCTTTTAAGAATAGTTCGTACCAGAAGCGGGAATCGGGCAGTTGAAGTACGCCCGCAATCGATTCCTGGCTCGACAGGAACGCGCCCGCATTGAATAGCAGCTGGTAGCCGTACCATAAGGCAGCAACCAAAGCCGTTAAGCCCATAACACCGATGAACGAGCGGCTCTTCAAAACCGCGCCTTTGCTGCGGAATATCTCATAAATAACAAGAGCGACGATTCCTAAAACAGCCGGGAGTTTAGCGAGCAGTGCCAGGCCGAACAAGATACCGGCCGCGACCGTGTGCCCTAAGCCTTGTGAGTCTCGACCCCGCTCGTAGTGGTAGAATGCGGCCAGTATGAAGCAGACGAAAACCATATCGGCCTGGACGTTTCTGCTGAGAATCGAAAACGCCGGGCTTACCGACAAAAGTGCGGCGGTGACTAGGCCGGTTGTTCGGCTAAAAAGTCTAGACGCCAACAGATAGGAGTAAAATATCGCTCCCATACTGGCAGCTATCGGGATGATGCGAGAGACCGCTTCCGAAACACCTATGAGCTTATACATCAACACGAGCATGAAAGTGAACAGCGGCGGGTTATTCAAATCGACCGGTTTCGTAAAGAGCTCGAAAATCGGTTTGTTCAGGTAATCTCGGGCTAAGTTGGCGTAAAAAGCCTCGTTAAAACCATGAAAACCGCCAAACGGCTCATGCAGCCGGTAGAGGCGGAAAATGAGGGCGACTACCAGGATTCCCACGAGGATAAAAGTCTCGTTCTGCAAGATTGCGGCGACATGGGTTGTTAGT
Organism: Candidatus Aquicultor sp.; assembly: GCA_036504445.1. NCBI lineage: Bacteria > Bacillati > Actinomycetota > Candidatus Aquicultoria > Candidatus Aquicultorales > Candidatus Aquicultoraceae > Candidatus Aquicultor > Candidatus Aquicultor sp. Next base: position 5,566 of record DASXVE010000004.1, on the reverse strand, counting down.
TCATTTGCTTTTGGGTTGCGGCGTTGTACCGGCTTGTGCACCACCTGATCGCTATATTTTGAGGCGCTATGTTGCGGCTGAGCCTTGCGTTTCGAACTGCTATCCTTAGATTGGGTATCGCGTTTTAGGTTGTCAGCTTTCTTAGTCATTCCGTGTTACTCCTGCTGCATATCGACTGTTTCCTGATGCCAATATCATAGCAGATGCATACACTTAGATTCCAATAAAGAAGTTGTAGTTATTATTAACCTAGTCTCCTCACAAGCGGGGCGTCTGTGCTACTATAGTCGCTAGATTGCATAAACGCACGGACTTAAAAGGAGATAGCTTTGAAACGTTACTATGTGCTCTTTGTAGTTTTGGCGGTCGCGCTTGTCGGTGCAGTTTCTCTGGCCGGATGTTCATCAGGCAAAGTCGAAACATCGGCGGTAGATAGCTTCAGCAACAGCTCAGATACTACGGTCGATACTGCAAGCCAAGCAGATGCAACCTCATCGACGGAAGTTCCGACGACAGAAGCGGCCACACCGTCGACTACTGTAACGCCTGCCAAAGCAGCTGGCCCCCGTGTGGTTATCGAGACCAACAAAGGCAAGATCGTATTCGATATGCGCCCCGACAAAGCGCCTGAGACCGTTGCAAATTTCGTGAAGTTGGCGAACAAAGGCTTCTACAACGGTACCAAGTGGCACCGTGTCGAGCCGGGCTTCGTTATCCAGGGCGGCGATCCGCTCAGCAAGGACAGCCTGCCGCAAAACGACGGCACGGGCGGCCCCGGATACACGATCAAGGCAGAGTTCAACGACCTGCAACACCTTACGGGCACAGTCGCAATGGCCCGGTCACAAGACCCGGATAGCGCCGGCAGCCAGTTCTATATCTGCCTGGGGCCACAGCCTAACCTTGACGGGCAATACACCGTATTCGGCCAGGTAGTCGAGGGCATGGACGTTGTAAACAGTATTCAGGTCGGCGACGTGATGAACAAGGTTTACATCGAGAAAGCTAAGTAGGCGGTTGCCGCTTGAACTGAGTTATTGCTTGATATCACGGGCAGTGTAGATAATAGCGAATACTAAATTTAAGAACCGGCACTAAAAATAGTGCCGGTTCTTGTTGTATATGTTTATCAGCGCATGCTTGGCTTTGTAATATGCTATTTCAAGTTGATTACCGTTTACTATAACCGCTGTCTTGCTAAGCCTAGTGCTTCTTAACCCAGCCATATCGTTTACCGTAGTTAGCTGAAGCAAGAATTGTCGGACGGTTGCTTATTGCAATACCGCTATGATATAAACAGTCTCAGAGTAGTGCTGGGTCAATATATTGGAAAAGGTAGCCAATGAGGAATTGTTTTTCAGCTCTCTTTAAAAATACGCGCAACCAACGAAAACCGTATTATTTGTCGTTGCTTGTTGCAGCGTCATTGATGATACTTGCGGGCGCATCATCGGCGTATACCGGGGGCCAAACAATCGTAACTCTAGGGTTCGACGATGGGCTAAATCAATCCGCCGCACCACCCATTCTTGACGCCCACAATATGAAGGGCACTTTCTACATTAATAGCGCCGCTATCGGTTGGAGCGCATATTTCTCGAAGAATGATCTGCTCAACATGCAGGCGAAAGGCCACGAGATCGGCGGCCATACGGTTGACCATCTGAATCTTACCGGTTTAAGCAACGATGAGATGGTGCATCAGATTAGCGATGACCGGCAGGTCTTGCAGTCCATGGGTTTTAATGTGACCAGCTTTTCCTATCCCTATGGCGCTTATAACGACACCGCTAAAGCTATTGTGCAACAGAGCGGGTACACATCCGCTAGAACTGTTAGCGGACTTGGCAGCTACAATAGCACCTATGCCGAGGCCATCAAACCGCGCGACCCATATGCCACGCGGGCTTGTGAATCTATTACGAGAACCACTTCGCTGGATACCATTAAAAGCTACATCACGAGCGCCGAGCAGAATGGGGGAGGTTGGGTTCAGCTTATCTTTCACAGAGTTAATGCCGACACCTCTAAGGATGTCTACACCGTTACCCCCGAAACGCTCAATAGCTTATTGGATTGGCTCCAGCCGCGAAGCAGCCAGGGCACGATCGTAAGAACTGCGGCCGACGTTATCTCCGGCAGTATTCCTACCCCGCCGGTTCCACCAGCCCAGAATCTCATACAGAATCCCTCATTGGAAGCCGCCGGCAACAGCATCCCGACCGGCTGGCAGCTCAGCGGCTACGGCACCAGCACCTACAAGTGGGTTCGCACTAATGATGCGCATACCGGCAGTTGGGCGGAAAAACTCACGATTAGTAAACTAACAGATGGTGATCGCAAGCTGGCAACGAGTCAACAAAACAACGTTTCCGCACCGGTCGCGACCCCGGGTCGTAATTATGATGTGAGCGGCTGGTATAAGTCGAATCAACCGGTACGTTTAGTTGTTTACTACAAAAACAGCAGCGGTGCATGGGTGTGGTGGGCGCAAAGCAGTCTCTTCCCGGCTTCATCAAGATGGACTCAAGCGAAATGGACCACTCCGGCTGTTCCGTCCGGCGCGGTTGCGATTAGTGCGGCAATGTCGCTTAACGTGGTCGGTACTGTAACTATGGATGATTTCGCGCTTTATCTGAATTAGCTTCAAATGAGATGACCGTCGATTACACCAAGAAGACTACCGGCACTACTCAAAAGCAGTGCCGGGTTTTTTGCGCATTATTGCTGATGCTATTTGCGGTTAGCCCTACCGCCTAATGCTTTTTAATCCACCTAGCCATATCATTTATCACATAGACGGGGATATGTGATTCCTTCATATACTCGTCCGGATTTGGCGCCCCAACGCCTTCCATGAACAGGTGATTTAGCTTCGGATATGTTTTGAATGTCACTCGTTTATCGCGCGAAAGGTATTTCTGCCATCCCTTGAAATCGGCCATTCTGACCTGGTAATCTCTCTGGCCTTGCAGAACTAGCATCGGCTTATGAAGCTGTGCCGCCAGTTTTGCCGCATTGTATCCCCGGAGGTCGAGCCAGTAGCTTGCAGGCAAGCCCAAAAGCTCGCTTGCCGGTGTCTTGATGGTAAGCGTTTTGCTCTTGATTCGTGCAATACTCTGCTTGATGATATTGAGCTGCTCTTGCTGCTGCGCCGTCTCCGTGCCGGTCAGCGAGAACATGTACTTGTACTGGTCGAGCACAATATCCTCGAGTGGACGGGTCGGCCCAGCCATGATAATCATGCCCTTGGACTTCGGTGTTGCCTTGGCGATTCTTGGCGCAAGCACCCCGCCGAGGCTGTGCCCCAATATAAAGACGCGTTTTTTGTTAACGCCTTTCGCGCTGCGAAGCACGTTGAAAGCCAGCACAGCATCGTCCGTGGTCTCGGCCTTAACCGAGTAGTTTCTTATCTTTGCGAACTCTGCCGCATGTTCTTTGTTGCGTTTCTCGTAGCGGAGCACTGCGATGCCTTGTGAAGCCAAACCCCAGGCTACATCCTTGAATACTTTGTTGGGGCCGATGGTCTCATCCCTGTCGTTCGCACCCGAACCGTGTACGAGAACGACGGCCGGGAACGGGCCTTTGCCTTTCGGCATCGTCAGCGTACCGTGCAACGCCCACTTGCCTTTGCCAACAATAACCGCTTTCTCTGTAAATGATTTGGTCTTTGCATAGGAGGGGGCTTTGTAGGCTACCGGGCTTTGGACCGGCACGAACTGCATCCCGGCGATAAGCTTGTCGCTGCTGAACACGAGCAGCATGTCAAAGGAGCCTTTTGCAAACTCGCATCTGACACGAACCGAGTCGTAGCCCATCACCTTTGTAATGCTCGCACCGATTTGCTTCTTAAATGCCCCATAGCGCGCGACTATTTCATCCCACGCCGACTTGAGCGCGCTTTCCGGTATCGTCGCCTTCATCGTGCCGTCGAACATTGCCTCGGCACCGGCATAATCGCCTGATGAAAACTTAGTAACAAACCTCTGCGCCAGCGTTACAAATTCGTCAGTTGAAGGAGCCGGCGTAGAAGTATCGGTGGCAGCGAAGTAGGCGGGCGTCGAAAGCGCTAAAAGAGGTAGATGACGCGCTGTCGTAGCAGGCGGCGCAAATGCGTGCGCCGGTATGGCGGTAAAAGCTAGTAGGATGGTTAATAGTAATGCAACAAAACGATTCTTCATGAAAACTTCCTCCCCTGGTACATGTGGTGCTAATGTGACGCTAATTTGTAAGCTATACGCTTAATTATATGGAATTGAACAAGGCTTTGATAGGGAACCGCCAATATTAGGCCTCGACATTGTTCAATGCAACTTTGATGGCCACTAAGGATAACTATTAAAGGCAACGATAACCCCGAGAATTATTTAACAATATGTAAAATCTTAAGCGATCTATTGACTAACAACCGCTAACTAAGATAGCATACGAAACGATATGGCTAACTTAGCTATAGTATCTCGTGCGCGTAGTAGGCCAGTTCTTCCTTAGCTATGCGACCAGCATCCACAAGACAGTACCACTTGGTTCAAAGTATCACCTTAAGTTACCCGGAGCAAAAAATATGCGTTGTTGTTCATGTGTTGATGCGGAACACTGCTATCAGGCAATTTGCTAGAAAAGTACTAAAGGGTGACACGCAAAGCCAGAAAATGATACTAATGGATGACAACCTATTGCTTAATTAATGGATAAAGTTAGCTATTGATAGGCAAGCGAGTATTAGGTTCCAGTATTACATGTTAATAGTGGAAACTAAACAGTTATATCAAGGTACTTTATTGGCTCGTCCCAAAGATCAGGCTTTTGTGGCAATAATGACTGCACCCCTTCTCAAGTAGCTTCGTTCCTATCACTCTAAAGTTCCTGAATTGATTAGTTGTCTGGGATTCAGATTTGGCGGGAAGGAGGTGCTGAAAGTAGCTCTAACAAGAGTCAAGCCAGCACTTACAAATCTCAGTATGCTTTATTTTTAAAAGGAGGTTTTATCGTGTTTAGAAGAAGTATATGTATCATCTTATGTTTGGCCCTCGCAATTTCGTTTTTCCCTGGTGGTGCTTTGGCTCAAACTACTACGGGAACCGAAACCGGAAGTAATTTAAAACAGAATATACCCCTAAGTAACGTCATGGACAGCACTAACGGGGTAGGAAATCCGACTGTATCAGTTACTTTATCCCGGGACCGAGCCGAAGGTAACTATTCGGTGAAAGTTTACGCCGGTGATATCGCTAACCAAAATTATGCAAGCTACAAGCTCGTTGATTCAGACGCGTTTAACATTTCAACCCATAGCCGAATTAACGTATGGATCAAGCCTGGCCGTGGAGCAAAATGGGTCAGGTTCTGGACCGGGAACAGCTATATAACCAGTGATAAGAACGCCGATGGGTTATTCAAGGTAGGGGAAGACATCAAAAGTGGGTGAACCGCCCCGGGTATAATGGAGGCACCTAAGCTACCACAAGGAGAGTTATGCCGATACCAAACAAGTACCCGAAAGAGTTTCGTGAAAAAGCGGTGCGGATGGTTGCCGAGATGAATTCGCCGGAGGCAATTCGCCGTG
>DASXVE010000003.1 GCA_036504445.1 Candidatus Aquicultor sp. | reverse complement strand
GCTATAGGCGAAGACCAATCTCCTTTTCAGGGTCTTAAAGCCCCAGAACAATATCCAGCCTATAGCCTATCTACTCCAGGTTGTACTACTATATATTCCCTGGAGCGGTCAGCGACTACCTCTTTCATAGCATCTCCTTTAAGTAGCAACGATCTTGATAATTGTCTATGTATCCCTACATTCAACGACCTCTCTTAACGGATATAGTTGGTCCAGTTCACGTACAACACAACGCTAGCGTTTTCTAAGCAGAGAGCGGCTGTAGAATATTTACGGCTTTGCTCTCCAATCTTGGTTAATGGTTATAAATATCCAGACTCCGTCGCTAGTTGATAAATAGCACAATTGCTTTGTCATCGATGGTTCATGCTTTGTAGTTAGACTCGAAGCAACGCTTTACCTCTACTTTTAGGTACGATTAAACTTGGCTTGCTATTATATGCTTATAATACCTAATAATCGTACTTACAATTACCTAAATCAATCAATTCTGACGACGTCGGTTATTGGGTAGTCTTGGCGTCTATCTTGTTTCTGGCTCGACGAGCATATTCTCTAACAGTAGAAGGTGCTAGGGAAAGGATTGCGGCTATTTGCTTTGGGCCTAAGCCTTTTTGGTAGAGAGCCATCACGCCCTGTTCACGTTCTGATAGCTTTGTTTCTTCTACAAAGGACTTAGCTGGCGGGGTCTGCTTCTTTTGAGCGCTAAAGAAAATCGCTATTGCCTGAGCTTGTGATGTGACACCGAAGTGTCGATAAATCAAAGATAAATGCCGCCGAACAGTATTAATTGAAATATGTAGTTCTAAGGCAATACCATCTGCTCTTTTTCCTAGGATCAACAGCTCCATGATTTCCTGCTGTCTCTTTGTTAGCTGAAAGTTCATCGATGGCATCACTGCTCCTATACGATATGAATCCTGACCCATGTGTTTTGGGCTTTATAATTAGGCTTTTCAAAAGCCGATAATCGGTTTTTAGAACTACTTGCCTCAAGAAGCGCTCGTTAGCTAACATTTAAATTATATACTACTAATTAGTAATATCATTAATTATAAGTGTACGATTAATAATGAAAATAGCGCGTGTCCAAAAAGGAAGAATCCGTGTCCAAAAAGGTTGCTAGAATTATAAAGCGTCAAAGAGTTGCGGAGCGAGTTTGCCAAACAACATGTCTTAGAGTAGTTAGCCGGTAAACCACCAGGCATGACCTCGAATCCTCTCCCCATCTATTATTTAGACAGCAGCAAGGGCTCGTAAAAACATTTTACGAGCCCTTGCTGAATTCAGAGTTCTAAGATTCTGCCCTAGCTGCCTCACTCTAACCCTATTCCCCAGGCTCCATCTCCCCTTGCAGCTCCTCGATAAACGCGCTCAGCGCAACTGCGCCACGGTTGCCGCTGCGGTCGCGGACTGCTACCTCGTTGTTCTCGATTTCTTTATCGCCGACAACGAGCATATACGGCACTTTCATCATCTGAGCATCCCTGATCTTCTTGTTGACCGATTCGGTGCGCAAATCGGCGCGCGCACGGGCTCCGAGGCTCTTAAGCTTTGCGGTAACGCTCGCCGCATAGTCGTTGTGGCGGTCGGCAATCGGCAGCACTACAACCTGCTCGGGAGCAATCCATACCGGGAACGCACCGGCGTATTGCTCGATGAGCACGCCGATAAAACGCTCGAGCGAACCGAAGATCGCGCGGTGAATCATGATGGTGCGATGCTCCTGGTTATCCGCCCCAACATAGGTTACGTCGAAGCGCTCGGTCAGGTTAAAATCGACCTGGATGGTGGTGCACTGCCAGCTTCTACCCAGCGCGTCGCGTACTTTTACGTCGATTTTCGGGCCGTAGAAAACGCCTTCGCCCGGATCTACCTCGTATTTCAAGCCCGCCTTTTCAAGCGCCGAGCGGAGCGCGTTTGTTGCAATATCCCAGTTCTCCTGCTCGCCGACAAATTTCTCCGGCTGCGTTGAAAGGTACACGTCGTACTTATCAAATCCGAATTTCTTGAAAACAAAATCCATAAGATCGATAACCTTTAAAATTTCGCTTTCAATCTGCTCGGGTGTGCAGAAGATATGCGCATCGTCCTGGGTAAAGCCGCGGACGCGAAGCAGGCCGTGCAAAGCACCCGATTTCTCGAACCGGTAGACCGTGCCGAGCTCGGCCCAGCGAAGCGGCAGGTCGCGATAGCTCCTGGTATGCGTCTTATATACGCGAATGTGGCCGGGGCAATTCATCGGCTTTACGATGTAGTCCGTGCCCTCGACTTCCATCGGCGAGAACATGCTGTCGCGGTAGAAATCCCAGTGACCGCTGGTGCGCCATAGGTCGACTTTGGCAATATGTGGCGTCATGAGCAGCTCGTAGTCGCGCTTGAGATGCTCGTCCTTCCAAAAGTCTTCGATTACTTTACGAAGAATCGCACCTTTGGGATGCCAGAGCGGCAGGCCGGCGCCGAATTCCTCGTCGATACTGAAAAGATCGAGTTCGCGGCCGAGCTTGCGGTGGTCGCGCCGCTCCGCTTCCACTAAACGATCGATATGCTCGTTGAGGTCTTTGTCATTTGCAAACGCGGTTCCGTAAATGCGCTGCAGCATCGGCCGGTTCTCATCGCCCCGCCAGTACGCGCCCGCAACGCTCAAGAGTTTGAACGCTTTGATCTTTCCGGTGCCGGGAACGTGCGGCCCGCGGCAGAGATCGACGAACTCGCCGTCGCGGTAGACGGTAATCGTCTCGTCCTCGAGCTCATTGATAAGCTCGATCTTGTACGGTTGATCTTTAAATATCTCGCGCGCTTCGTCTTTGCTGACGGCTTCTCTTACGAATGGCAGGTTTTCACCGATGATCTTTTTCATTTCGGCTTCGATTTTCGGCAGGTCTTCAACCGAAATGCGCTCGCTCAGGTCGAGGTCGTAATAGAAACCGCCCTCTATCGACGGGCCGATACCGAGCTTTACATCTTTATGGAGGCGCATGACCGCCTGCGCCATAACGTGCGCAGTACTATGCCGGATTATATCCGCAGCGGTCTCACCGGTCTCGGTGACAATCGCAACGATATCGCCGTCATTAAGCTTGGTATCGAGGTCAACCAGCACATCGTTGACCACCGCCGCAATCGCCGCTTTTTGCAGGCGAGGCCCGATTGCCCCCGCCAAGTCGTACGCAGAGCCGCCGCTATCAAGCTCGATCTTTGCCCCGTCCGGTAAAACAACGCTAATCTTGTCCATTAATAACCCTCCAGTACACATACGTAAAAAAATAAAAAAAGCCCCGTCTTTAAGGGACGAAGGCTTCCGTGGTTCCACCCTATTTGCAGTCTGCGACTGCCTCTCTTTCCCTTGTAACGGTGGGCTTCCGGGCGGCTTAGCGTAACTTTTCCCATAATAGTTACGGCTCACCGCCTGCTCAGGGGTGGTGTACCTACCATCGCTCAAGCGGGTTTTCAGCCTCGACCCGCCTCTCTGCTTAAGCTACCGCTAGTTTCTTCCCCATCTTAGCAGCTCATATCACTTTACCGAAATTCTATCGTAAGACACATTTGATGTAAACATAACGCCGTTAAGCAATCATGAATAAATATTTGCTTAATCAGCACAAAGCGCGACAATAGTAAGCAGAATTCATGTAACAAGCAAGATACAAATAGCTGACAAATGGCTAAATTCAAATAATCGATAACTTAGGCGGTGGACTAAATAGTGCCAAAATCAATTGTATCGATTGCTCGCTGCAACGAATACGACCTATCCAAAGTAAGCAAATCCCTCACGGAGGTATTAGAGCCGATCGGTGGTATAAACGCCTTTGTAAAGCCCGGCAATACGGTGCTTATAAAAATCAACTTGCTTCGCGGTTGTGAACCCGATAAAGCGGTGACGACACATCCGACCGTCATCGAAGCCGTTATACGGGCCGTTCAGGAAGCCGGAGGCACGCCGGTTGCAGGTGACAGCCCCGGTGGGCCGAACATGCAGCGGCAAATCGATAAATTGGTGCAGGTAACGGGCGTTAAAGAAGTGTGCGATCGCACCGGCGCGGAATTCGTGCTCTTCGACCGCGACACCACTACAATCAAAAGCCCTGAGGCCAAGCTTTTTACCAGCTTTACAACCGGGCACATTGTGAGCGAAGCCGACGTCATCATTACGCTGCCCAAGCTTAAGACCCACGGGCTCATGAAGTTTACCGGCGCGGTAAAGGTGCTCTTCGGCGTCATCCCAGGGCTGGAAAAGGCTCAATTCCACCTCAAAGTGCCCGACAGAATGGATTTTGCCGATATGCTGCTCGACATCTATCTCGCGGTTAAACCTGCTCTTTCCATTATGGACGGCGTTATTGCGATGGAAGGCGACGGCCCGTCGGGCGGCGATCCGAAACACATCGGCGCGCTCTTCGCCTCCACCGATTCAATCGCCCTCGATTGCGTTGCGTCGAGCGTTATCGGTTTTAATCCTCTTGATGTGTATACGAACAAAGCGGCGGTCGTGCGCGGTTTGATTGCAAACATCGACGATATCGAGATTACCGGGGCGCCGCTTGCCGAAATCATCGACCCTGATTTCAAGCACCCCAAAGGCGAGCTTGCGGACGAAAAGGCGCCGGGTTGGCTGGTGGGTTCGCTGAAAAGCCTGGCTACATCTATGCCGTACCTAGCCATCCCCGATATTTGTTCGGGCTGCGGTACGTGCAAACAGAGTTGCCCGGCCGGCGCGATAACCTACGTCGATAAAAAGCCTACGTTTGATTATGATAAGTGCATTCGCTGTTATTGCTGCGAAGAATTATGCCCGGAAGTCGCCATTAAAAGGAAGAATCATTGGCTGGTGCGGCCGTTTGTTGGAAAATAGTAGGTATATGACTGTATTTCTTTCGCTTATGCCGCCTGTCTGGCCTTTCTATCGACCATCATATCGAGCTGCTCGGCGGCGGATTTCAATATCCCCATCTGGGTATCCGCTTCGATTTTGGGCGCATTACTTCCGACTTTTCTCGGTCTGGGGATAATACCGAGCCGCCCTACGTTCGGCCATTTTGCCTTCGCTTCGTTTAAAAGTTGACTGAAACGGTCGATGTAGCTGTTTACTGTTCTCGAATTATGCTCATTGTGAAGATCTTGGTTGAGCTTTCGGACTTCATCGATTAATTGCTGCGCTTCCATGACTATATCCTCGCCTCGCTATCCGCCATCCAATATAATCCGAAGCAAATATTTCCGCAGCCCGGGCATCTTAAACGCTGGGAAAGAAAATGGTAAATTCGCTGCCTTTTTCGGCGCGATTTACGGCAGTAATTGTCCCCGCATGTTCTTCAACAAGCAGTTTGCTAATAGCCAAGCCGAGCCCTGATCCGGGCAGTTCGCGATCGGTTTTCCCGCTGCCGGTATAGAACCGTTCAAAGATGCTCGGAAGCTCATCTTCCGGTATACCGGAGCCTTCATCGAGAACGGTCACGTAATAACCGTCGGTATTCCAAACAGAATTTACGGTTATAGTCCCACCTGACGGCGAAAATTTTATCGCGTTGGCTAGTACGTTCATATAAATCTGCGCCAACCGGTTGCGATCTGTTCTAAGCTTCCGGTTTTCGCCTACCCTAACTAACTCGAGCTTGAGCTGCTTTTCAGTGGCTTGCGGCTCTAGTATCTCAACGACTTCGGAGAGCACAGCGGCCGGGTCTTCTTCTTTCCATTCGAATTGCACCCGTCCGCTCTGCAATCTTGCAAGTGTTAATAAATCGTCTACGATTTTTGAGAGGCGTCCGGCCTCACTGTAAACCCTGGCCAGGTAAGCCGTTTGTTGCTCGGGATGAATCGTACCGTCCAACATACCCTGCACGAATCCACGGATTGATGTAAGTGGTGTACGCAGCTCATGCGAAACGTTTGCTAAGAAATCCTGCCGCGTTTGCTCAATCTTGTCCAGTTGCGTCGCCATATAATCGAGCGTCGATGCGAGTTCCCCGATCTCGTCGTTCCGGTTAGACGTCACGCGAACGCTAAAATCGCCCTGGCTGATCGTTTTTGCCGCTTCATTCATGTTAACAAGCGCAGCCGTGAAGTGCTTCGACATTATAAACGCAGGTATTATCGATATGAAAAACGCTAGCACTGTAGCAATCCATACAAGTCTGCTGATTTCTTCCACAGGCTCACGTATATCAATTAAATGGTTATATGCAATTATTTTAGCGCCCGATACCGATGAAGTCATGGTATCTATTTTCAGGGTTTGACTATCAGAATCCTTAACCTGCTTCTCTAGTATTTGATCGTCGCTTAATTGAGGAGCCAGTAACCTTAGCATAGACTCGCTAAGGCCGCCTCCGATCTGCGGTCTTGTATTGATAACGGTTTTACCATGGCTATCAATTATGATAAAGTGACTGCCCTCAAGGTCTTCGACCATTTGCAGTGCATGTGCATAAGCATTTAAAGGTATTCGGCCTGCTAAATAGTTTTTTGTAAGAGTCTCGGCAGCATGGAGTCCTTCGTTAAGCTCTTGGTCGGCTCTATTCTCATAGTAGCGGCCAAATAATGAAGAGAGGATAAAACTCAAGGCGAGCGCGGTAACGAGCGCAATAAAGAGCCCGGATACCAGGATTTTAGCGAATATGCTCCGCATTCTCGTCCCCTACCTCGAACTTGTAGCCGACACCCCATACCGTCGTAATTCGGCACGAATCGGATGCCGCCTCTAGTTTTTCTCTGAGCCGGTTTACGTGTACGTCAACCGTTCGTGTATTGCCTGGAAAATCGAATCCCCAGAGTTGCTGCAAGAGCAACTCACGCGTGAAGACACGTCCCGGATAGCTGGCAAGAAAATGCAGCAGTTCGATTTCACGAGGCGTAAGCTCCATTTTTTCACCGGCTACCAATACCGTATAGCTATCAAGATTTATGCTGAGATTAGGGAACTCAAGGCATTGTGGTTTATCGCCCGTGCGGCGAAGAACGGCTTTTACCCGGGCGACAACTTCAAGCGGATCGAAGGGCTTTACAATATAATCGTCGGTGCCCAACTCAAATCCTTTCAGCTTATCCTGAATCTCACCGTGCGCGGTTACGATAATAACCGGGATATGAGTGTTTTCCTTCACCCAACGGCATATTTCCCACCCGTCTACGCTCGGCAACATCAGGTCAAGGATGACCAACCCTACGTGCACATGATTATCTTTCAAATAATTGAGCGCATCGCCGCCATCGACAAATATCCTGGTAAGCCAACCCTGATCATCGAGGTAAAGTCTGACCAGTTCGGCGATGTTGCGATCGTCTTCGATTATCAGAACATTTTTCTGTTGTAAGGTCTGCATCTCCACTCTCTATCCGTGAACGTAACCCGTCTTTGTTAAAACACCATTGCCTCCTAGTTTGGCTATCAGACTCGCACCTGTCAACTCTTACGTTAAGCTTCCCTGCAGACCAGTAAAACGCTTTATTTTATGCGATTCTGGGTACAACCAGAAATGATGAATCGTATTAAACTTGCCTGTAGCTCAAATGTATACACCGGCATAGCTCTCACCGAAGCGATACGAAAGCTCGCCGCGATCGGTTACCAGGGTATCGAGATTGTGGCCGGTCATGAGCGTCTTCACCAGAGCGACGGCCATTCGGGCTGCACGCAGGCAGTTAAAGATGCTTTAATCTTTCACGATCTTGAAGTTTCAAATATAGCTATACAACACTGCCACCTGAACAGCGATGTGCATAACCTTATAAGGAGCGCGCACGTAAAGGCGCTACAACGTACGATCTGGCAGAACCGCCACTACCTCGAGCGGATAAAATACTATGTGAGCGTAGCACGAACGCTGAATTGCCCGTCGGTAACGATTACTCCCGGCGTCGCCGATCCAACCATCGATGCTAGACGACTGCTGATCGCCATGATTACCAAAATCGAGGAGCTTGGCGAGTATGCGCAAAACCTTGGCGTGTCGGTAGGCCTCATGTACGGCCCCGGTCTTTTCTTCCCCACGGCGGATGCTATGCGAGCGGTATTCTCGCAGCACCGCAACATCAACATCGCGTTTCATGTGGGCCGATCAAGCAGCTCGTGTGAAACGCCATGCAGCATTATGGATACGTATCGTAATTATATCAAGCATATTACTGTTGCAGACACAGGATACGGTGGGCGTGATTATCTTATTCCGGGTGCCGGAACCATTGAGTGGATCTCGTTTTTTAAAACACTGCACAGGGTTCAATACGGGGGATTTGTAACCGTAGACCTATCATCGTACAAAGACATGCCCGATTACGCCATCAAACGATCATACTATTATTTGACCAACATCATGCACGGCGTCGAACGCGCTCACCAACCGCAGACTCGCTCCGCGTAAAGCGTTCTTGATTCCAAAAGCCAACGGCTTTACGGTCATAAATACTGCGGTTCTCAGCCCTATTCTGCTCGAGCGGCGATCTCCCCGCGGTAAAATCGAGCATATAGACTTTTCCTTCGGCGTCGATCGCCCTGCGAAAGCCGGCTTTGCCTGATCCCGGATGCTTTTTGTCGATACTAAAGTTAGAGTATAGCGTCTTCATTCTTCGTCCTTTCTTACTAATATTGCCCGTTGCCCGGCAATATTGCGCTTGCTAGCTACCCATATAGGCACTATATTCCCGTTTTAACGTACAAACAAACGTGTAATAGGATTTTTCATAATAAGAAATTCTTTAATTATTCCGGTAAATAAAAGAATGCGCCGCTTGCACGGCGCATTTATATACGAAGTTATTCGCTTATTTTCATGCTTTCAAGCTTAACAACTGCGATAGTTTAATACCATCCGTGCCCAAGCCAAAATGATTTTGCCTTCGACGGCGTCCCGTAACGGCGCTGTATATATTCGCACCCTGCTTTTGTTTCACTCGCAGCATCGCCGAGCTTCATCCAACGGGGCGGATTAATCAATTGGAATAAGCCCTTACATCCGTTCGCACTTACCGCGCCCGGCCTGATAGACTCGTGGCAGCAAATCCAAACCAATGCATCTAGTTGCGCTTCGTCCGACCAATAGGTTACTCCCACCTGCCTGACGGTCGGTTCGGCGGGAAACGTCCGCACTGCTCCTCTTGATACCCGCACGCGACTGCGTGTTTTACGTTTTCTTGCTTTGGCTTTTACCTTCTTTTTGCTTGATACAAGCTGTGGTTGAGCGGGCTTACTAATGCTGGAAGCCTTGCGCGCTTCCGCATTCCTGCTCATGAGCGCGTCGACTCTTGATTGCTCGATCTTGAGTTGGTCGATCTTTCTGGAGACCTCTAATTTTAGCGAAGCATTTTTTTTCTGTAGCTTCGCGACCGTCGCACTCTTTTGCGTATTCACTGTATAGAGCGCGATCGACAGTGTCATTAAAACTATTACGAACCCGATGATTGTTATCTTATTCCTACCGTTAATAACACACACCTACCTTTCGCTGTTGCGCCGGTTTATGGTACAAATAACCAGCTTCGGTCACTTTTGCCGGCTTACCTTTGCCGGTTTTTGCGAGTCTACGCTCAACCGTGCCTATGTAGTACTACTGACATTGGGCTTGTGACATAAAAATGCCCGCCCCGTGTTAGCAGAACACGCAATGGCTTCATTGTGCGCGACCACGCAAAATGCGCAGTCTCTGCATGAATAGATTACTTAATGCTGGTTTGATGCTGCTTTTAGGCTGGTTTTATAGTGCGGTAACATAGTTCATTGGTCTAATTGGTATCGATATGGGATTTTTAACTCTATGTTTTTAGCTTTTCAGCTTTTTGGCTTCCATATAATTCAAAAGGCCAGCGTTTAACTGGTCTTTCTTGGTGGGCGCTAGAGGATTTGAACCTCTGACCCCTTCCGCGTCAAGGAAGTGCTCTCCCCCTGAGCTAAGCGCCCTAAACGTTTTTCACTTCATGGATTATACAGAAAAACGCCATTTTTTGCAATTTTGCTGCCTTACATGCTTGAATCGACAGCTTACGCTTTAGGCCCCAAGACGCGAACCGTATAGATACTACCCCAGGCTATTCCTCGTTAAACACGCGCTCTATTTGACATCAAAGAGAATAGCACAAACAGAATTAAGGCAAATAGCGACATTGCGCTGCCGTAATAAAACGTCGCCGCCGGGTTTACGTATTGCCATAGCAACCCTGCTACAAAACTTGCAGGAAGCAATGCGATCCCCAGAACAAGATTGAGCAATCCGTATGCTGTGCCTCGCAAATTCGCCGGCGCTAGATCGGCAGCATACGCCTTAAAAATGCTCTCTGTAAACCCCGCGTACAACCCGTATGCTGCAAACAACAGCCAAACCGCCGTTGTCGTCTTTGCTAACGCGAATCCTAAATAGACAGCTGAAAACGTTGCAAACCCGACAGCTATTACCCGTTTGCGCCCGATTTTATCGGATATAATTCCCGCTGGTGTCGCTATAGATGCGCTAACCAGGTTAAATATGAGATAAACTAGCGGGATAAGCGCTACGCTTATACCCACATTCTGCGCTCGAAGCACTAAGAACGCATCGCTTGAGTTGCCAAGCGTAAACACCAGTGCGATCAGTAAAAATATCTTAAAGCTGCGATTGAACGGTGCCAAGCTAAATCGCTCCAGAACAATCTTCTTGCTAACATCGCTTCGACGAGGCTCGGTAACGTACTTTACGAGCACAAATATACTGATAATCGCCGGGATTATAGCGATAGCAAAGTATGTGCGGAAATTCTGATTAAGGGCAGGAAACAAGAATAATGCCATTAAGGGCCCTATGGCGGCGCCTACCGTATCCATTGTCCGGTGAAAGCCGAACGATCTGCCATAGGCGTCCGGGCTGCTTGAGTCGGCAATGAGGGCGTCTCGCGGGGCTGTTCGAATACCCTTCCCGAGTCGATCCGTGAATCTCGCGAATAACGCCTGCCACCAGACGAATGATACCGCGAGAAGGGGCTTTCCTACCGCTCCTAACGCATAACCGATTACGGCCGGCAATTTTCGCTGGTTAAACCTATCGGAAAGCCTACCCGATACGAGCTTCATTAAGCTAGCGGTTGATTCCGCTATGCCTTCTATGAGCCCGACAAAAGCTACCGGTGTACCCAGGACAGTCGTCAAGAATATTGGTATCAAAGGATAGATCATCTCAGAGCTAATATCATTAAACAGGCTGGTTAAGCCTAAGAAGAAGACGTTCTTAGATACCCCTAAAACGCGCTTTTCTTGCTGTTCGTCTCTGCTTGCTGCATCTTTCTGCGACATAGTCCTCAACAACTCCTGGTAAATAAAAAAGGGCATGTAAACATGCCCAAACTCATATTGGAGGCGACGACCGGAGTCGAACCGGTGTACTTGGTTTTGCAGACCAATGCCTAAGCCACTCGGCCACGTCGCCACTTACAAATATGGGAGAGAACACTGCATAATTATAGCAGTTCCCTCCCACTTTTGGAGCGGATGACGAGACTCGAACTCGCGACCCCGACCTTGGCAAGGTCGTGCTCTACCAACTGAGCTACATCCGCATTGCAGAAACGATTTTATCATGTCTTTTTAAATTCTGCAAATACCTTATAGGTGGTCTTACTGCAAATGCCTCACATATTGCTCGAAAAGGGCAATAGCCGACTCTATGCTTTCGCTCGGCGATTTGTCGGCTGTTTCCTTTTCGACACAGTTGCGAATTACGCTGGCCAAAATAAGCTCTCCAACTCTCTGGAACGCTCCTTTTGCCGCAGCAAACTGGGTAAGAATGCTCTCGCAGTCTTCACCCATTTCGACCAAACGCTGTAGGCCTCTCAGCTGGCCTTCGAGCCGCTTCAGTCGAGTTATCACTCGTTTGGATTCTCCGTCGCGGTCATACATTGCAACCATTGGCTTTTTGATCTCCTCTTCTAGTTATTTCCTAGGGCCTGGTTAATGCCCTTAACCATAATCTCCTTAGTTACAGCTCCCTCTAAGCGACTGACAGTTTTTTCATCTTTACCGATGAACACTGTCGTCGGTAATCCCCCAACACCGTACTTGTCGGCCATCTGTGAACCTGCCGTATCATCAACGTCATACATAACAACCGGTATCTTATTATTATACTCTCTTTTAACCTGCTCGACCAGCGGTTTTGTTTCCTTACAGGTCGGTCACCATTGTGCCCCAAAGTACAGCACTTTCGGGCCGCTCACTTCGCTTGATGAAACGCTTGTGCCCTGATTTTGTTGTACGGCTCCGGGCTGCGTTTGAGGTTGAGTTTGTGCTTGATCTTGTGTCTGAGGTTGGCTTGTTTGTACCCGGTTGCTGCTCCGGCATCCTATCGAGAGTGATACGATTAGTACGATACAGGCAAAAATTCCTAGTATTTTAAGCGAAACTCTTGGTTCCGGCATACTGTACTCCTTTCACGTGCAGCAATAGATCATTCAAATCTTTGCTGACTCTAGTATACCATGATAGACGATAACAACTATTTGACGTAAGTCAATACCACCCTAGGGCATATTCGTATCCCCGGAAGAAAGATTAGGCCCCCTTAAACAGAGGGCCTAATTCCTGTTCCTTATTCAGGCTTCCAGCCTGTATTATTTATCCTCAACCAAAGCTGCCGGTACCACATCCGGTGTTGCCGCAACTGTTGCTTTTCGAGCCTGCAAATCCCAAGAAGTCCCGGTATGCGCGCTTTATTTTGCTGCTACCACAGCTAGGGCAAATTTTATCTTCATCACGCAACATTCGTGTGAGGAAGAACTCGAAGTCTTTGCCACAGCTCTCACATATAAACTGGTATGTTGGCATATCTCCTCCATTGTCTTACATAAACACAGTAAAATTCGTTCGCTTATAATCCAAAGCGTTTTATAATTTCTTCTTTTGGAACTGCGCCAACAATTTTACCCGCAACATCCCCGTCTTTGAAAAAAAGTAGCGTCGGTATGCTCATAACACCGAGCTTACCAGCCCACTCTTGATTATCATCGACATTTACCTTAATAACCTTTAGCTTGCCATCATACTCATCCGCGATTTCCTCAAGCCTTGGTGCAACTAGTTTACAAGGGCCGCACCAGGGAGCCCAGAAATCGACGATGACGGGTTTATCGGCCTTCAATACCTCGGCATCGAACTCTGCATCGCTTATGTTGGTGATTTTTTCTGAAGCCATAATCAAACACTCACTCCTTTGAATACATTTATACCCCTAGGGGGTATTAATGTCAAGATTAGTGTTTGATTATGCCGCCATGCGTCCTACTTGGCCGATCCTCCGTCCGATAGACCAGTACCAATCGACTGCATATACAACCGGTCTCAATACTTCGACGTTAATGCTGTTGCCGTCCAAAACCGATTCTTCCACGTGGGTGGCAAGCACGCGCCCGATATAGAGGTCGTGGGTGCCGAGACGCAACACATGTTGCACCTTACATTCGATGCTGATTGCAGATTCGAGAATGATTGGGGCTTTTATTTCTTTTGCAGGTTGAGCCGTGAGCCGCGCTTCTTCAAATTTATCGGTTTCATGTCCCGATAGACGGCTAAGCTCGTCTATCTCTTTGACAAAACCCTCTTCCATAATATTAATCGCAAATTCAGCATTATCTTCTATGAGTTCGTGCGCGTAGCTCACGGCATCAATGCCGACACCGATATAGAGCGGATCGGGACACATAACGCCAAGCCATGAAGCACTAAAAATATCCGGGATATTTTCATTATTTGCAACGGTTACCAATGCTAATGGAAGCGGCAGCAACCCCTCAACACCTGTCACAAGCTTTTTGCCCATACAATCACTCCTCGTGCAAAATAGGAAAACAACTCTAACCACCGCCAGCTCTATTCAATCTATTCCCAAAAACACGTGATAGGATAACGGCAAAAGAAAAGGCCGGTTTTGAAGCCGGCCTTTCGAAATGTTTTTTAATTGTACGCCACGCTAAATGGCGCGTAAACAGCTTGTATATAAGCCCTCGTGGTCTTCTTTATTTCAGCTTATCTTTTACATATTGCGCAATTGCAGCAATCTGGTCGTCAGAGAGCTCGCCGCCTTTAAACTTCGGCATGCCGCTACCCTTTCCGTTGTCGGTTACATCCTTGACTTGCACGGTCGATAAATCGGTTGCCTTAATAGACGGGCCAACCAGACCGGTGCCGTCGTGGCCGTGGCACGGGCCGCAATTATCGATAAAGAGCTGCTGCGGATCTTTTACATCGCGTACGCTCGATTCCTGTGCTTTCTCTTGCTCCGAGATCGGGCTTTTTTCTCCTCCGGCTCCTGCTTTTTCTGCTGTTGTGTTCGACTCGCTCTTAACTCCTTCGTTCTGTGTGCCCTTCTCCGAGCCGCCTCCAGAGCAGCCAGCTACCACAAACGCCGTGAGAGCCAGAACGAGCATACATACAAGTATACTAATCCATCTCTTGTTACTATTCCTGCCTTGCGTCAAGCGACTCCCTCCCCGCCTAGCTCACGTTAGACCTTACGTTCTCTAAATTACCTTATTATGCCTAACTTTACCAGTATTTGATACAGAATTGACATGCTTGTGCAAAAAATGTCTTTCGTTGCCGTGGTAATAATTCCCTAAAATTATACGCGCGACGCCCCCTCGGAAATTATCGATATGAGTTTCTTCCGTGCGTCTTTAATTGTGAGCGGCAGCTCATCCACCTGGACATTATCCTTATGCTTTAATTCTTCGACAAGATGGGCGATGTACGGCAGGCGCAAATCGACCTCTTCCATGACCTGCGTGCTTGAGAATACTTCTTCCGGCGTGCCTTCAAGCGTTAGCCGACCTTCCTTAAGGACGAAAATGCGATCGACGAAAAGCGGCATAAGATCTACCATGTGAGTAGCGACGATTATCGTCACGCCATTTTCTTTATTGAGCCTCTCCAGCATTTGCAGAAGGCTTGCTTCGCTTTTTGGATCAAGACCCGCCGTGGGCTCGTCAAGCAACAACAACTCCGGCTCCATCGCCAGGATACCCGCGATACTTGCTTTTTTTTGCTGCCCGAAGCTCAGCCTGTGCACCGGTTTCTTAGCCAAATGAGCGATGCCGACAAGTTCAAGCGCCCGTTGGACCCGCTCTGCGACCGAACTCTCATCTAGTTTCAAATTGCGCGGGCCAAACGCAACATCTTCCGCGACGGTAGCTGCGAAGAGTTGATCGTTTGGGTTCTGAAATACCAGGCCGACCATTCGCGATATATCGCGGCGGCTCATGCTGGAGAGCGAGACGTCATCGATTTTAATAGCCCCCGGTTTCGCGGGATAAAGACCGACCAGCGCTTTTAAGAGGGTGGTTTTTCCGCCACCGTTGGAAGCGAGCAGCCCTACGAATTCACCCTTCTTTACGGACACCGTTATACTATCGAGCGCTTTGGTGCCGTCTTCAAATGTGTATGAGAGACCGTTGATTTCGAGATACGCCACATTACCCTCCGAATACTTGCGCTAGAAGCAGAATTACGATAATCCCTGCCATAATACACGCTGTGTATATGTCGCGGGCTACCAGTCTATCCGGCGCCTGTAGATGCAGTGAACCATCATAGCCTCGAAGCAACATAGCCTCATGTGTTGCTTGCGCCTGGTCGTATGCCCTAATGAATAACGAGCCGGTAAGAATTCCCCACGAGCGCAGGCTCGTAGCCAGACCGCTATAACCTAGCCGTAAGCGCTGCGAATCCATTATCGCCTGGACTTCCTCAACAAAAACAAAGATATAGCGATATGCAAACGCCATGACTTCAAGCCATCCGTCCGGCACTCTAAAGAAACGCAGTGCGCCAAGGATTGAATATACGGGCGTCGTCATGCTCAGGAACACCATTAATGCAACGCCTGCAATAACTCTTCCGGCAATAACACTGCCCTTGATGAGCCCCTCGTAGTAAAAGTCTATGTGATATCCGGCAAACCGCAGTTCAAACAATGCCGTCGAACCGGTGACAAGGCTCTGCAAAACAACAAGCATGCATGCTATAAGCAGGGGCGCGATAAAGCGGCCAAAAACGAGCTTCAGGGGAATCCGTATGGCGCAAAGCGCACAAATACTCGTTATTGCCACGGCAAGAGCGATCACGATGTTGCCATTAATAAGCACGAGAACCAGCATAATCAGCGTAAATACGAGCTTTATGCGAGCATCCGTGATGCTTGCCGGATTGGTTTCGTGGGCAAAATAGTCCGAAAAAAGCTCTATGCTACCCTTTGCCATCCGTATCCTTCTCCTGGTGGACAAGGTGTAATCGGGGCTTCTTGGCAGCGGACGGCTCCTCGGTCTTTATGTGAATCTTGGCGGCATCTTCATATGCCTGCCGGATATTGGCAACGTAAATCTCTCGTTGTTTCCTGCTAACCCTGCTATCAACAAACAGTGCCCGCCAAAAGTATCCCAGAACAAAACCGCTGATAACACCGGCAACCAGAAATACAAACAGTAAGATGTCGCCTTGGCCGATATCGATAAGCGGCTTTGCCACGGGTTGCCCGTTCTGCGCGGCGATCTTTTCTATGACTGTTTTATCAACGCCCTCCCAGCTAGCAGCCCATGAGACGCCGGCGGTTGTATGCAAGGCCGTAATAGCAAGCATGCAGGCTAACCCGATGCTTCTTATAGCTGTACTAATCTGTTTGAAAAGCTGGATTTTCATGCTCACCACCCTTAACCACAATTTGGCTTTCAGTTATTATCCCGAGCGCTATAAAGATATCGGGTCTCCGCTTAAGAACAAAAGCAAACAAGCCTGCGGCGGCAAAGCCTTCGAGAATCCCGATTGGAAGCTGCGTAGGAATAAACGCGATAAATATCGCTTTAAAT
Source organism: Candidatus Aquicultor sp. (assembly GCA_036504445.1). Lineage (NCBI taxonomy): Bacteria > Bacillati > Actinomycetota > Candidatus Aquicultoria > Candidatus Aquicultorales > Candidatus Aquicultoraceae > Candidatus Aquicultor > Candidatus Aquicultor sp. The sequence continues at coordinate 32,049 of DASXVE010000003.1, read as the reverse complement.
AAGGCAAGAAATGATTGCCGGTTGCTAAGTCCGAGTGCTAATTCTAATGATGTTGTTGTATATGTCGCCCAATCGGATACAACGCCTGTCAAAAAGGCCGCTACCGTAAGCGGTAGTTTCAGTTTAACAGATACCTTATATGTAATATAACCCGATATCGCCCCTACTACTCCCATTGAAACAACGTCCGCGCCCCACGTTGATATGCCGCCGTGTGCTAAAAACAGCGCCTGTATGAGCAGCGCAATCGAGGCGGATACAATTGTTGGAAACGGCCCGATCAACATTGCGGCAAGCCCCGTACCTGCGGGATGAGAACATGTGCCCGCGACCGGCACGGGTATTGGCAAGGCTGAGATAATAAAGACGGCGGCCGACACCATACCGACAAACGGCATAAACGCCGGTATATTGCGGCTGTTCTTGCGCATCGCGATGGTGCCCTTTATAACAAACGGTATCGCGACTACATACCAGAAAAGTGCCCATGGCAGCGGCAATATCCCTTCCGAAATATGCATAGCGTAAGCGGGGGTTGCCGTTAGCAAAGTCACAAGCGGAGCCAAAATAATGACCAATACAAATTTGCTGATAGTAATATTGGTGCGTGCGCGATGCATATGGATTCCCTCTTCACTACGGAGCCGGCATGCGTCAGTATATCATACTAACTGAGGCATCGTAAGCCTTGCCGCGCCTGATTTAGACCTGGCCAAACACCCGCTCTGCGGCATATTATCAGCATCGTTTAGCCGTGTAAGAGCGGAATGCTGCGTATCAGCAATGAAGCGCCTGCCGCAATAATGATGACGGCCCCTGCCTTGAGCAACATGCCTTGTGCTCGCATACCGATCAGCCTGGTAGCTACTCCGAATCCGGCAAGCCCAGGGATTGTGCCAATTCCAAACGCTATCATCACCACCGCCCCGATAACAGGGGAACCTGTTGCCAGCGCGCAGCTCAACCAGTGCAAGCATTCCACAGGGTAATAAACCCATAGATACCTCACTGAACAGCGTTTATTAATAAAGGCTTCGCTTACTTTCCAGTCATACCTAATATATCCATGTTCGGGATTTTGAAACCGTTTACAATAGCGACCCTCTGCGGTATTAAAAAATGACCGTAAACTGTACAAATTACGAATCGTAACAGGCAACGGCTTTTGAAGCAGTCTATGGTTTACACGGCACTCTCAGCGTAAGATTGTGTCTAATCGATGTATTACTATATAAACAATAGGTAAATTGATATATTACTGCTAAAGCCAAGGGCAAGCTGAGTCACCGGCGTAAATGCTATGGTTAAACAGATCTATCGGTATATATGCTATGGGTAAACTGATACATTACTACAAAACCTACACATGGGCGCTTGAAGCCGGTTTCTCTGAAGCCGACGCCAAGGCAATTGCGCTTGCCGATTGGCAGGTAGATATCCTTAAGCCGGATGAGCGTTACCAGCGCGGCCGGCATCTCAACACGAACTGGCTTGCTTTACTGGGCGGATTGCCTACCCAACTCTGGTACGCAAGCTACTACCTCGGCCAAGCAATACGGTCTTCAAACCTGGAAGACCTGGGCACGAGCCTCCACAGCGTGCAAGATTGGATAGGCCACGGGGCCTGGCCGGTATACGGCTACCATTGGATAGGCCCGTGGAATGTTAAAATATTCGGACGCACCGTTAGGCTGCGTCGATATAACCCCGATGAGGACCTTTCCAGCGGGCGACTTGAGCGACTCGAGACTATTACAAAGGAGTATATGCGGCAATATCGACTGGCGATAGGCATATAAGCCGCTAACAAAAGATGAGATTAAAAAATGGCGATACAGTAGTCTTTTTTGGCGATAGCATTACCAAGGCTAATTTTGGCAGCAACTACATAGCGGCGCTAATGCAACTCTTTCGAGAAAACGGCATTATGGACGCGCTGAAGTTTGTGAACGCGGGCCGGGATGGCGATATGGTCGGCGATTTAATCAGCCGGGTAGACCGCGATGTTGTTATGCGCAAACCGGATTGGGTGGTTGTGCTGGTCGGTATCAACGATGTCTATTACGAATCGATATTCATGGCCGATCCGGCATTGAGCGCAGGTTCCGGGCAGCAATCCGCTACGCGGCATCTAATAGATCACTTCAGCGGCAATTACAGCACACTCATCGACTCAATGCGCTCTGCTACCGATAACATAGCGGTCTGCACTACAACGGGGCTGGAGGGTGATGTCGGGTTTGAACTGACGGAGCGTTTAGCGATTATAAACGACCGCATCAGAACGCTCGCCTACCAAAAACACTGTAATCTAATCGATGTCGCACCAGCGTTTCGGGAGCGAACCGCCGAACTGCGAGCGGCAGGTCATCAAGAAGAATATATGCTAACGATCGACGGCGTTCATCTCGGCTCGCAAGGCGCTGATGTAGTAGCACACTGCCTCTTTGAATTCTTCACGCAAGAATAATGGCACAAAAAAGCACCCGGCGTTTTTCTAACCGGCTAACCGCATTCTGATATCTTTTTCCAACTCAGGTCGTGTTACCAATAACACGGTGTCGCCCGACTCGACAACTGTGTTTCCGCGCGGCACCATTATGTCCGTGCCGCGCAAAATGGCAACTGCAACAACATTCTCAGGTAAACTTATATCCATTAGCGTTCTCTTAACCGCTGGTGATGCCTCCGGCACGGTAACCTCAACGAGTGACAGCTCGCCGACCTTAAGCTTCAACAAGGTTATGACTTCTCCTAGTGTTACTTCCTCGGAAATGAGCTGGAGTATTATCTGGGGGCTGCTAACCGCAATATCGACGCCCCACCGCTTTGTAAACAACCACTGGTTTCTCGGATCATTCACCCTGCCGATCACGCGCGGCACTTCATACACTTGTTTTGCCAACTGTGCGATAACAAGATTATCCTCGTCATCACCGGTAACCGACGCCACCAAGTCGGCGCGTTGAATCCCGGCTTCTTCGAGCGTTCTCGGGTCGGTCGCATCACCCTTATAGAGTGATATATTAGGCTTCCCTTGAAGTTGCGATAAATGCTCATCGTTAAGATCAATGGAACCGATTTGATGCGCCTCGCTTAAATGAAGCGCGAGATAGCGGCCAACTTTTCCGGCTCCGGCTATTAAGATATACATTATCTGCCCCCCTTACGCGACGGCGCTAATAAACTCTTCCAGGCGGTCTGTCGCAGCGCGTGAGACTACTATGCGAGCTACATCGCCCGATTCGAATACGGTGCCGAGCGTCGGAATGAACGGTCTTCCGTGCCTGGTAATAACAGCCACCTGCAGCTCCCCCGGTATCGTTATGCTGTCGACTGTCTTCCCGAACAAACCTACCGGTATTGCAACACGGACAAGCTCGACTTCCCCGTTTCCAAAACTCAGCTGGGTATCGAGCGCACGGTGGAATATGAGGTCTTCGATCTTACTGACAGCCCACGCCGTCGTTGAAACCGTCGACACGCCCAGCCGCTCGTAGATATTGGCGCGAATCGGATCGTATATCCTGGTCACAACTCGAGGTACGAAATATATCTCGCGCGCGATGCGAGCGGAGATAATATTTAAGTTGTCATCGCCCGTCACCGAAACAAATGCATCGGCTTCGGTGGTTTTTGCTGCAAGCAGTGTCTCCTGATCGAGCGCGTGACCGGTGATTCGCTCACCCGTAAACGTTTTTACCAGCCGCTTAAACGCCTCAGGATCTTCATCGATAACAGCGATGTCATGACGGTCGAGCCATAGTGAGTTCGCAAGCTCGGACCCTAAACGCCCACATCCTACAATTATTATGCGCAAGGCTATCACCCCTACCTCTTATATACCAATTCTGTACTCGCTTTATGCGGCCTCACCTTTGCGTACAGCTATAATTTCAGCCTTCGTCTTGGGCTCCCGCTCATAGTATGTCCGCTCGGAAGGCGGGATATTCCTGCGCACATACGCTTTGCGTGCTTCGTCGGCAAGAAATATGATGACACCAAAAACAAGCGCCAATGACCACTCGACAACACCGACAGACGTCGTTCCGAAAATATCCTGTAAAAACGGAATGTATATGATCGCCGCTACGATTAGCAATTCAAAGATAATTCCGTATGCAACCCACATGTTCGAAAATATGCCGATTGTAAATACGGATGCCCGGTTGGTACGCGAAGCAAACACCGTTCCGACCTGTGTCCCGACAATACCTAGAAATGTCATGGTTGTAGCTGCCAGGTATAAGCCGTGCAGCGGGCTTGACGACCTGGTTATATCCGGGGTTCCCAGGTGCCAACCGCCCGAATACAAGATAAAGAAGAAACCGGCCATAACGAGAACCGATTCAATGATTCCCATAAAACCATATGCTCTGAACAGGAGTGACCTATCGATTATGCCTTCGCCCCGTTTGCGAGGTGGGCGTTCCATAATCCCCGGTTCCGCCGGCTCGACACCGAGCGCAAGTGCCGGTAACGTCTCGGTTCCGAGGTCGATTGCAAGAATCTGCAGTACCGTAATTGCAAGAGGGATCGAGCCGCCCGAAAGAACAAAAACGATAAACGGTACCGCTTCCGGGGTGAGGTGCGCAAAAATATACGTCACGAACTTCTTAATATTATCGAATACGCTTCGCCCTTCCTCGATTGCAGCGACGATGCTCGCAAAATTATCATCGGTGAGAATCATCTCGGATGCTTCTTTTGCTACGTCGGTTCCCGTAATGCCCATAGCAACCCCGATATCGGCCCTCTTTAAAGCTGGTGCGTCATTAACGCCGTCACCCGTTACCGCAACAATCTCACTTTTGTCTTTGAATGCGGAGACAATTTTAAGCTTGTGCTCGGGAGCAACACGCGCGAAAATCACCTCACCCGTGTAGAGGATAGTTTCAAGGTCGGCATCGGACAGCGTATCAAGCTCGGTGCCTGTCATAATTCGCGGGCTCTCACTCGTAATGATCCCGATTTTCCGTGCAATCGATTCCGCGGTAAGCCCGTAATCACCCGTGATCATGATAATTCGGATACCGGCCCGCTGGGCGACTGCGACCGCATGCTCTACTTCAGGGCGTGGCGGGTCTTGCATGGCCATTAAACCCAGAAACACCAGGTCTTTCTCAACGGTTTGCGCAGTAAATCCTATATTGGAGCTGACTTCTCGGTACGCGACGGCAAGCACGCGTAAGCCCTGCCGCGCAAAATCATCGTTAGCCTTAATTATCTGATCGCGGATTTCGTCGGCAAGCGGGACGACTTGGCCGTTAAGCCATATGCGGGTGCTCAGGTCCAGCGTTTCTTTAGGCGCTCCCTTTACACAAGCGATATCGACGCTGTTTTCTTCATGTATGCTCGACATGCGCTTACGGGCCGATTCAAACGGGATGAGGTACACCCGTGGAAACTTCTTGAGTTCGGCGTCGAGATCAAGTCCCGCCTTGCGAGCGGCAACTATAAGAGCGGCTTCCGTCGGGTCACCGACGATCGCCCAGTTACGCCTCCCATCGCCGGGCGGGAGAAGCCTCGAAGTGTTGCAGAATGCGGCCGAGCGCCAGAATTGCTCATATCTTTGAAGCTCCTCTTTGGGTAATTTGCGCTCTTCATAGTAATAATCACCCACAGGTTCATAACCGACACCGGAAACATCCAGGACTTTTTCATCAACCCAGACTTCGCGAACGGTCATTTCGTTTTGCGTAAGGGTACCGGTTTTATCGGTACAAATAACGGTGGTCGAGCCAAGCGTCTCCACGCTCGACAGCTTCTTTATTAGCGCGTGCCGCCGCACCATTCGCTGTACACCGATTGCCAACGCCAGCGATAGGGTGGGCAGAAGCCCTTCGGGGACATTAGCCGTGATAATGCCGATGGCAAATAGCAGGCTATTGGTAATGCCGAGGGGCGTTAAGAATATCGATACAGCAAAGAGTACAACGCCGATGCCGATGGCGAGAAGCGCGACGACCTGCGCCGCCCTGGCGACTTCTTTTTCAAGCGGGCTGAGTTCATCGCTGATGGTCTGAGTAAGCTGGGCGATTTTTCCGAATTCGGTATTCTGCCCTGTCGCGTAGACGACTGCCCGTCCGTTGCCGCTCGCAACACTTGTGCCGGCAAAAACCAGGTTCGGCGCTTCGGTAATATGCAGGTTTTCGCGTAAAACAGCATCTTTCGTGCGGCGAGACGGCGCCGATTCACCGGTAAACGCCGCGTTGATGGTTCTCATTTCAAACGCATCAACGAGACGCCCATCGGCAGGGATATTATCACCCTCATCCAGCACCAGTAAATCTCCCGGTACAACATCCTCCGCCAGTACTTGTTTTATCTCCCCATCCCGCGATACCTTGGCGTAACTCGGCAATAATTGCCTCAGCGCTTCAGTTGCCTTTTCAGCCTTAAACTCCTGAAAGAAGCTAAATATCGCATTTACGATGATGACGAAGAATATGGCATACGCGAGCTGCGGCAGACCGCCGATGAGTGCCAGAATGCCGCCAACCCAGAGAAGTATCGCCAGGAGATTGTAAAGGTTCGCCAGAAATTTATAAATGAGCGGTCTTCGCTTGGGCTCCGGAAGCTTGTTCTGCCCATAAGCCTCTAACCGTACCTGCGCTTCCTCATCGTTTAAACCCTTAGGCGATGTCTTGAGCTCTCGATACGCATCCTCTGCGGTCATTTGATACGGTTGCATAGAACCATCCTTAGATGCCCGTATATGCTTGTTTGCATCTATTTACCCAGACCCGAGAATGGTAAAAGCGAAGTTTAACAAATGAACGGTCGGAACACACCTATTGGGCGGATTGGAGGTAGCTGATGATTCCTTTGCTAAGCCCATCAGCGATTAGGTCCTGATACGAATCGCTGTTGAGCAAAAGATCTTCTTGCGGATTTGAAAGAAACCCGGCTTCAACGAGCACTGACGGCACTTGCGCCCAGTTAAAACCCGTTAAATCGTTGCGTGGAACAATGCCTGAAGCGGTGGCCTTCGTAACCGATAACAAAGTTTGCTCGATCATCTTAGCGGCCTCTAAGCTTTGTGAATAGATCGGTGCGGTCCACTTATTCTTTGCCGGATATAGAGTGGATATGCCGTGCTTCGACCTATCCGTGCTGCTGTCTTGATGGACGCGGACGAAAAGATCGGCATGCGCGTTATTTGCGACTTGAGCGCGCTGAACGTTGCCGATCGTAACGTTGTTAGATTCTCTCGTCATAATCACTTTGATGCCCTGTGCTCGCAGTTTGCGCTCGAGCTTCTCTGCAATTTCAAGCGCTACCACGTATTCGGGGGTTCGAGTGCGAACACCCTGAGCGCCCCCCGGATTCTTCACTTTGAGCTCCGACGAACCGGGCCCGATAGGTTCTTTGCTTAAATCAACGCGCTGCTGATGACCAGGGTCGATGACTACAACCTTCCCGGCCGGTACATTCTGAGCAAGATTTGACGGCGGCTGTATTGGTGGGTTTGGAAGGGGTCTCAGATCCTCATCTTTTGCCATCGTTGCCGCGGTTGTACTTTCTTCGGATTGATACGATTTGCCCGCGCTTACTTTGATTACAACAGTTTTGCCCGGTTCTATGGTTGCGTTTGGCAGCGGTTTTTGGGCGACTACCTGATTTTTTGAATATACCTTGCTGGCCACCCATTCATCGATTTTCAGATTTAAGCCGGCGGCTGCGGCATCATGCTTCACCTGTTCGAGATTGCGGCCGACGAAAGCAGGTACGGTGACACGATCACCGCTCGTCACGGTATCGCGATCGCGCATAAGCGCGTACGTACCCGCGAAGACAACGCCGAATAGTATCAACATCGCTGTACTGAAAAGAGCAACTCTCAACGCCCGATTGGTTTTCAGATCAAACCCCTGCATTACGTATGCCTTCCATACATATACTACATAATGTATCGGCACTTTTACGTGCTTTTCTACACTTTATTGTGCGCTCTTGCCGCTAATTCCGCAATTATGAAAAATAATACAATTTTAGCGATTTTGCCGTGCCCAGGCACGTTGACACTAAAACGCGACATGATATAATTACTTTTGCGCAATTGATAGGCGAACGCTCCTATTAGTGCGCTGTCTCGTCCGAGTGGCGGAATTGGTAGACGCGCTAGGTTGAGGGCCTAGTGGTAGCAATACCGTGCTGGTTCAAGTCCAGTCTCGGACACAAAAAGCAGGGATGAAAGTCCCTGCTTTTTTTATTACTGGAGCAGGCATAGTGCCTGTGAGACACATCGCTTATGGCAGCCATTCAAGGAGTGGTTCCAGCATTCTTATAGTAGATTGCGCGGTAACCGCCGTGAGTGTAAGAAAGCCCAGCGTTGCCGATCCGTAGACCAATACCACATTTGTACGCGTGAGATTCCAATCCCACTTTATTACACGTCACGGTTTACTCAATCCCACAATAAGCGCCCTAAAAGAGGATAAGGCAAGAATTAAAAAGATGATGCCCATAATCTCTCCCAGCCAATTCACAGATATTCGCACGCGGAAGTTTCTTTACCCACAACACTTGCGGGCTGGAAACAATTTGTTAAATATTTAATACGATAATCCTCCTATGTGCAGCTCACAGAAGTTTCCCCATTAAATGCACGTAAGGTATGGTAGAAACATGTACGTATCTGCAATTGTTATACGGCAACTATATTATCACTGTTCATTTGAATCATTGGGTAAATAATCGTACACTTAATGTCGTAATACCGGAAGCGTACAGGGGGATGTATGCAAGAGACTTCCAAGCAACAAGTAACCTCAACGCAAGACCAGCTCTATGTAAACTGCAAGAATTGCGGGCACGCGCAGTACATCGACCCTGAAGAGATTAAAGGCCTGCATGTTGCATGCGCGGGGTCGGATTGCAGCAATACGTATTCAGTAAAAGAAGGCATCAAGCACGCCATAGTCTCGGATAATGATTTTCTTGCATGGAGCTTTATCAGCGACACTATGATTACCGGTACGGAGACTATCTCTATCGGCACGGTAAAAGAGATTAAGCTTAAAACCCCGATAAAAGCTTCAAAGAAAATCTTTATTATTCAACAAAATGCGTGTGATGAATCGGTAATCTATTATAGGCCGGTAGTCATTCTACCGGAGCACTTTCTCATCGTAAGTTCCGGCAACCCGGACATGCTGGGTGCAGAGTGTGAGGTGCGTTGGGTACTCTACGCCAATGTAAAAAGTGATTATAAGGAGCCGTGGCGGGAGTACCTGCAACGGTCAAAAGAAAGCCTTGTAAGCGAAGATTATCAAGGCGCGATTGTAGAAGCTGAAATCGCCGTCGAGGTGACGATCGCCTCGGTATTGTGGGAGATTCTTGTTCGCAAGAAGAGCATCGACCCGGATGTCGTCGAATGGATATTAAGTAAAGTCCAAGCCGCGAGCGAGCGGCTCAAGCGCGTCATGGAACTTGCAATAGGAAAAGCGGTTTCCGACATAAGCCCTGCCATTTACCGCAACTGGGCGCGCGATGTTGCGGATAAGCGCAATCGTATCGTCCACCAGGGAGAGGCTACAACCAAAGAAGAAGCTTCGCAGGCTATCGGAGCAGCTTTTGAGATCATATGGCTGCTTCTCGAGCTTATCAATCAAGAACCGGCGTAAGAGTAGTAAAAAATAAAGCACCCGATAACTAATTATTAGGTGCTTTGCTCTAATTGTATATTATCGGCGGAACTTTATAAAAACTTTAGCACTTTTTTAAATATTTTTTAGATATTTTCGAATATCTTATACGAGTACACTCTCCTGCCCTAACAACCGGATAACGATAATCGCGATATCATCTTGCTGTTTACCACCGCTAACGTGACGTGCCAACGCCACCAGGTCATTAGCAACTTTTTGTGCGCTCAGGCCGGGAGCCATCAAGCTTACCGCTTCTATCAAGCCGTCGTCACCTAGAATCTTTTTCTCCTGCCGTGCCTCCGTCAACCCATCGGTATACAAAATAATCCCTTGGCCGGGTGTAATGCTTACTTCATTCTCTTCGTAAACCACGTCTTCAAATATGCCAATGGGCATATTGCTTTCCATGTGGCAGTAGCGGCACGAGTTCTCTTCCAGGATGACCATTTCGGGGTGGCCCGCACGACACACGTTAAGTGCGCCTGATTCCGGTTCCAGAACACCGAATAGCATCGTTATGAACTGATTAAGCCCGAGCTGCCGGCAAATAACCTTGTTGGCTTCGGTGATAACCCGGGATGGGCTAAGACCGGTATAGGCAAATGCTCTTACCGTGCTCTTGACCATCGAAGTAATTGTTGCCGCTTTTAAGCCTTTTCCCGAAACATCGCCGATAACAATGCCTATCCTTCCATCGCCGAGCTCAAATAGGTCGTAGAAATCCCCGCCTACCTTGGCGACTTCACCGGCGGCTTCATACGTGCTACCTACCTCGAGACCGGGCAAACTATCCGGTATCGCCAGGATCGCTTGCTGCAGGGCTTCCGCGATGCCGTGCTCTTGCTTATACGCTTCCGCTTTCTCGATACCGATCGCAACTTGTGCGCATAATGCGACAAGCAACTCCTCGTCGGTCTGGTTGAAACCGGAACCGTCGTTCTTGCTGGTAACCACTATCTGCCCGATAAAATTATTTTTTGAGTCTAAAAGCGGTGACCCGAGTATGCCGCGTACGTTGGGGTGTCCTTCCGGCAAGCTTGTGCAGTGCGGATAGTCTGCAATAGCGTTAAAACGCAACGTGCGCTTTGTACGATACATCTCGCCGCCTAGCCCTCCGTGCAGTGATAAATCACGCTCTTCGATGTCGAGCATGCAGGCGTTGAGTTCATCGGTTGACCAAGAATACCGCTGTATTGACGACCCGTACCGGCTCCCCAGCGAGACGATTGAAACCGAGCAATTTAGCAGTTTGCGAGCCGCGTCGGCTAGTAGCGCCGACATCTTTTCAGAGTCCTCTTCTTTAATAATATTCTGCGAGAGATCGTTAAGCAGCTGCAGCTGGCCGGCATACGCCTCTATCTTTTCGCGCGTTTCGACTTGCGCGTGATAAAGGGATGCGTTCTCTATAGCAACCGCCATCTCATTCGCAAGAAACTCAAGTTCATTGACATTTTCGTCTGTAAATTCCCGCTCGGGATTAAGGCTAATAGCCGAAATCGTTGCAAGCACATGACCGCGAGATATCACCGGCACCATGGCAATACAGCTTATTCCTGCCTTGATGAACTCCGTCGTAGCCCACGACGAACTCGGGTAATCGTTGATAACAACTCTGCGCGGTCGCTCGAACACGGTACTGCAGATGGTGTGTTTTGCTCTCAGCAGATTCTCGGCGCCTGCCGGCATGTTATAAAAGTAGGCCGTTTCGGCGGGTGTCGCGTCTGCGCTTCCAATATTAACCGCAGCCGCGTCTGCATTTAATATTTGTGTGGTGTATCGCGCAACTTTTCTGATAATTATCGATAAATCGAGGTCTTTGATAAGATCGATGCCTATCTTGTTAAGCGTCTCAACGTTTCGCAGGCTCTGCTTGAGTTCGTTCTCGATTTTGTCCTTGGTCTCAATAATCCGCACCATTTCAAGCGCTACCGCAACCTGGTTCGCAAATGCTTGGCCGACGACTTCAATCTCCGAGGTTGATAGAGCGCACTTCGTGAGCGATTCGGAGACAAAGCCCAGCACACCGAGCTTCTTGCCGGCAACCGATAGCGGAAATGCCGCAATCAGCGGCTTATCATCAGATAAGAGTGAGGCGTTAATAGGATTGCTGGGAGATTTGGCAACAAGTGCCACAGTCGGTCTGTGCATTAAAAATACTCTCCCGACTACCCCTTGATCGGGTCGGAGCGTTGACCATGCTAATTCGTTGCTGTTTGGCCCCCAGTAGGAATGCATCTTAAGACGATCGCTTCTGACATCATACAGTACAATCCAAAAGGCTATTGCATCAAAAACCCGCTTGGCTTCCGAGATAATACATTCGTTGAGCTCGCGCGATGTCAGCTTGCTTGAAAGCAGGCAACCTGTATCGAGAAGCTGTGACAGGATATCTATGTATGTTTGCTCGCGACCGAATTCGAGGCTTTTCTCGACGACCATAACGCACCCTTGATGAATATCCAGGCCTTCATGCATCCTTCGGCGATTCTTGTAAGTATATAAAAGAGCGTCGATCCTATGGTTACCTCTGCAAGACAGGGCACACGCTTGCGTATTGGATACCTTACTCTTTGTGCGGGTGTGATGGTGAATTAATGATATCGTTTTCCGGTTATTTGTAACTAATATACACTATAGCATGATTGCTATGGAAGTATAAAACGACTAGTTCGTTCAAAACACCAAGAGGTTATTTTACAGGTAGTATGCTCGAACGATAGAGGTAGAGGCGGGTTCGTTTGACGCCCGCCTCTGTTCTGCTCAGTACTTATGCGGTCTTTTTCTCTTCGCCTTTGTTTTGACCCTTCGTCGGCTCAATAGTCGCTTTTCCGATGCGCGGTCCCTGCCGGCCTTTGTTGTATTCCGTCTCATGTACCCCGTCGTGCCGCTCCGGCGGTTCTCCCATATAAGCTGTTTCAGTAACCTCGGTTCCGCCAGGGTTTCGGCCTGGAGGACCCTCCCCCATGTAGCGAGTCTCATCTATTTCAGTGGATTCCATCATGTCCCTGGTTTCATCTTTTTCGGGCTCAGCCATCCTGATTACCTCCTCACGCATACTATTTCACCACGTCATTATTCTTGGCCAGTTTTTCTTATACCCGGTTTATCCCGGCGCAAATAAACAGCGGCGGGGTTGGCTGTTAAGACAATCATCAATGTTTCTACTCTTGCATCGGGAAGTTCAAATTTAGATGGGCTACAAGAAAGGATTCTGTATTAAGGCGGAACCGCGATCGTCTTCAGGTGCCGCGCTGCCGAGCACAAACTTATCGATAATCTCATCTACGCCTTCACACATTGGAAGGGTAGCAACATAATCGGCGGCTGCGGCCAGCCCCGGGCTTGCGTTCGATACTGCTGCTCCAAGGCCGGCATATTGAATCATCTCGAGGTCATTACTATTGTCCCCTATTGCAATGACTTCTTCACGAGCAATACCTAAGCTGTCGGCAAGCCACTTAAGGGCAAACCCTTTAGAAGCTTCTTCGTTCAGGACATCAAGGAACCACTCGGCAGAGTTTGTAACTCTCACACCTTGGTTAAGGTGTTCTCGCAGCACATACGTAAGCTCGGCTGCCTTAAGCTCCGTCACCATAAATACAAGCATGGTCGGGTCTGTTGTGAGCGCGTCGTGAATATCATCGACGAATTGCATCTCTACTTCGAGGAGCTCAGCATAGCGGTCTGTCCATTCATGCGGCGTGTCGGTATAGACTTCATCGTCCACAAAAGCGTAGCGTAAGACCGGCTGACCTTTTAGCAGATTAATGGCTTGCATGGCGCCTTTAAGCGGCACTTTGTACTCACGGCATACCGTACCAGCGGCGACTGTTCGGGTGACTGCGCCGTTATAGGTGATAATCGGTATATCGATACCGAGCTGTTCGGCGTATCGCAATGCGCCCCTCGACATGCGGCCGGTTGCAATCGTAAATTTTACACCCAGTTTTTCCGCTTCGGCAATTCGCTCCGACGTGCTTTCGGCTATATATTTCTCCTTGGCCAGAAGGGTTCCGTCAAGGTCGAGCGCAACAAGCTTATATCCCAAGTTCCGTCCTCTCGCGTCTGCTTTATCGGAAACCGAGCCCCCGATTCCGGGCTTTAATTCCCCTACGCTTATTTTACATACCGCTTATACAATCCGATAAGGCCTTCGTTTAGAAACGTGCCGATAGCTTCTTCGCGGCGCGAAACGTCGTATTCGCTTCTGCGCTTGGCATCGGAGAGAATCTCAAATGCCTCTCTGATTTGCATCCATCGGTGAGTCGCCTCTTCTTTCTTTTCGGATGGCTGCTTGTCCGGATGGTATTTTAGCGACAGCGCCTTGTACGCTTTTTCTATAACCTCCGGTGAGGCCTCCGGATCAACCTGCAATGTTTTATAATAATCGGACACAATAACAACTCCAAAACAATTTTACTTTTAAGAAATCCGCATGTGTGACATAAGCACAGCGCGTGCATCGGCTGTCTTCAACTAAGCATACCAGATGCATACACCATGGCATACCTGCTAAAAGATTATATATGTGATGGTGAACAATATAAAGCACTCTACAAAAAGCTTGCCATTACCGCTATAATAATGGAGTACTTGAGTAACTTTCCGGTAAGGATGGATATTATGCGCATTGTTGATGGATTTAAGGGCTTTGTACGACGTGAAGACCCGATTGTTTGGAAAAGTCTGCTTGTAGCAGCTGCCATTACGCTGGCATTCTACATCTTCGTGCTCGTATACACGAGGTAACCAAAGCAGCATAAGAATTTTTGCATAAGGCTATCGGTTTGGTCGATGGGTGACATTGATCAATCAGATAGCCTTACCAGGTATTCATACGCAGACAGCGCCGCTTTTGCGCCCTCGCCTGCGGCGACAATTATTTGTTTTTGCGGTGCATTCGTTACATCCCCGGCTGCAAAAAGGCCCTCGACATTTGTGCGGTTGCTACAATCTACGATAATCTCTTGTTTATCGTCTACATCAACAAGACCTTGAACTATCATCGATGTCGGCTCCGATCCGATTTCAAAGAAGACACCCCGGACCGGCAGCTCGATCTCCTCTTCCGTTTTTTTCGACTTAATTCTTATCTTCTCAACGAAATCATGTCCTTCTATTGCGACCAGGTTATATCCTTTGTAGACCTGTAGGTTTGTCGCCTTTAAAACGCGTTCCTGTAGAACGGGATCGCCGCTCCACCCCGCAGATGAAATCGCATAGGCATGATTTGCAATCTTAACCAATTGCTCGATAGCGTGCAGTGCGGAGTTGCCGCCGCCGATTACCGCCACATCCAGGTTCGCAAACAATGGGGCGTCGCACGTCGCACAATATGAAACCCCCCGCCCAACAAACTCACGCTCTCCGGGAGCACCGCTTCGCCTCGGCGTCCGGCCGGTGGCTATAATGATGCTCTTTGCTTCTAGAGCATCACCCTCAATCGTATGGATATTAAAGAAATTATCCTCTTTTGTGATTTTATCGACCTGCTTGTATTCAATCGGTATACCGAACTCGGCAACCTGATCTTCGAACTTCGCCATAAGCTCAGGGCCGGAAATCAGATTATAGCCCATATAGTTTTCTATCCCTGAACTCCAGGCTGCCATGCCGCCGATGTCTTTTGTTGTGAGAACAACGTCGATCTTTTTGCGGGCCGCATAGACCGCAGCCGTCATTCCCGCTGGCCCGGCGCCAATTATTGCTAAATCTCGCATAGAAGCCTCCCGTAGCCGGTTACGCCGCAAGCGCCGAGTCTATGCTACCGCGATCGAATCCGACAATCACTTGGCGGTTGATGACCGTCACAGGCACTCCAAGCTGTCCTGATACTTCCACGAGCTCGCTTACCTTTTCCGGATCGGCCGCTAAATCGATCTCTTCGTACTTTACGCCTCTTTCATCAAGATACCTCTTGAGCATTGTGCAAAACGCTCAGGTAGGCGTCGAGTACACCTTTACCGAGTCTACCATACGCCTGTCCTTTCTCTTAAGCGACCCTTCTTTGAATCCCGTGCGCATGCAATTCGTTGACCACATCAACAACGCCGGGTACCGAGAACGCAACGAATTCGGCAATCCGTTTTTGTGTAAAGTTCGGGACTTCGCCGGTGAGTGTAACCACGCCATCCGACACGTCTACTTCCATCTCGGTCAAGTCGAGCCTGGTATTTTTTATGAGGGCAGCCCTGACATCACGTGCGACTTCAGCGTCGGCGATTTTCATCTCGGGCTTTACGATGAGATGATTAACAACGTCTATGACCCCGGCAGCCCAGCGGGCATCATTTTCCGCTTCCTGCTTCTCTACCGGCGAAATAGTCGTGCCGCGCAAGAAGGCGACTCCGTCGATAACCTCGACGTCGACTCTGGGCCACTCAACCCACGCATCCAACTTTAGATTGGTGCGGATGCTCTCGGCAATCTCGGAATCAGAGCGCACTACCGGCGGTACCACGGCGATGTTATCGATAACATCGCGCACACCTCGCACCCGGCCGGCAATTTCTTCGGCAATTATTTTCTCGTTATATGTATCTACCTGGCCGCTGAGTATAATGACGCCGGGTTCGTCACTTTCCGCTGTAATCAGCGCCTCATCGATGCGAGTATCGTTAGCTAGCGCCCGTAGCACATCGTTGACAATTCCTTCTCCTACCATATGTATACCCTCCCTTTAATAAGCAGCCCAATTCAGCGTAGAATCATAGGGCGAGCATGCCTTTTGCTTTGCGTCTAACTAACTGCTCACCCGCTTGCCCACATCGCCAAAGCGTATAATTGCAGATTGCGGGGTATATTTACCCGAATTGAAATGTTAAGAAACGTGCTGGAAGACAAAGAAATACCCGGCTTTTACTCTACGCAGTTAGGTAAAAGCCGGGTTTTGATCCCTTCCACTCATAATGCCCCTGGAACAGCCCACAACCAATCGGTTGTCTTTTTTCGCATTAAGAGCGGCGATTTTTTATTCCCTGGTAAGGAATATGCAAAACCTTGTAATAGATATATCGGCAGTTTTATACCTCGCTTTAGAGTTATTAAGATAAAATCAGGGTTTTTATAGCGTTTTATCGGGGGATTTAGCTATTTTCGTCGCCGTTCAAGAAGAGCGTCTGGTTTTGCGGCTGTTCCAGCATAATTTGGGCCGGAGCTGATTGGGCCACACTGGTGATAGCGGTGATCGGCGCGCCGACGAGTTTGCGCGACTCGCTGATTATGTCGATCTGCGATGTTCGCTGCCGCTCGGCAATACGGGCGAGGTCGGCTTTAATCGTCAGGATCTCTTTCTCGGTACCAGTACCCGTTTGCTCGTACTCTTTTAACTTCTGAGATTTGAAAAGATGCTCGAACGTAAGCTTGTCGAGCATGCGCTCTTTCTTTTCTATCTCGTCGAATTCCTCGGAGAGCACCTCTCGCCAATCTTCAATGCAAATGCGCATCCCGTTATAGATTTCGACGATTTGATTGCGGATATTTTGAAGCACCTCGTATGAGAGTGCTTTATCGATTGTGGGACCTGGGCTTGCGCTCATAATACGATTTGCTTTGACATCCAGGTTATCGAGTGTGCGTTTTGATGTTTTCATCAACTCGAAGGTCTTGCGGACTGTTTTTTTGGCGAGCTCTTTCTGGTACCTGATCTGTTTCTTTTTGGAATAATTGACCGTAATAAACCAGGTAACGAGGGACGACAGGAACATGAGGGCGATTGGAAATATTATGGTGTTAATCTTTAACATGTTAAGACCGCCTGCCGGACCAGCCTTCCAGCGAAGGCCGACCCCGATACCGGCAATTGCGCATATTAGCGCAAGCAAAGCATACCAAGCCTCGGTGCTGCTAGAACTCCGTCTCATGTTTAACCCCTGTTAAAACTTCAGCTATGCTTCGGTAATTAATTCAATTGCTACTCCTCTAGGCCCTGCTGCTATTATAGAATTAATCTACGAAGTTTTGAATAGTGTTTGGTCTTTTATCTCAAGTTATCGTACAGGCTTTGGCGTCTCAGATAAGCTACGTCACTATCTACGAGCGCGTATATACGAGATTCCCGCCTAGTACCGTATTATTAACCTGTGCTTTAGAGGTATGTTCGAGGATAAATGCGTAGACGTCATTGCCGGCGTTAACGGCACCCGCACAATCGACACCAATGAAATCCGCCCGTTTGCCAGGCTCGATGGAGCCGAGCTTATCTGCCAAACCAAGCGCCTGGGCTGCATTGATTGTAAGTTTATGGATAATATGTTGTGCGGTAAGCCGTTCATCACCGCCGGTTTGTTCTTTGTACAGCCGGTACATCTTTCTGGCTTCATCAAAAAGGTCGAGCTGCGGATTGCTAGCTGCACTATCGGTACCGATACCGAATTCAAGCCCCTGTTCGAAGAATTGCGAAATCGAGGCTTTGCCGGTGCCGAGTAGCTCATTGGATGTAGGGCAAGCGGCAATACAGACGCCCTTTTCCTTTAAAAGCCCGAGATCTTCAGCGGTCAGCCAAACACCGTGGGCAGCAATTAGGCCGGGCTGCAGCACTCCGAGCCGGTCCAGATACCGGGCCGGCGTTGTATCGTACCCCCCACGCTCGATCGCATCGATCTTTAAGCGTTTACCCATTAACACGGCAAGCTCGCCGGAACCATTCTGAAGCAGCTCACATTCCGCTTGTGTTTCGGCGAGGTGGGTTGTAACCGGTAGGTTGCCCGTGCTTGCTATTTCGATGCATGCCTTAAGCGCCGGCTCTGAGAGAGTGTACGGTGAATGAGGTGACAGCCCAATTGCAAACGTATCGGTTTGGACCATCATTTCAGCACTTTTTAGCTGCCCAAGGATATCGACAACCGCATCAGCTAAATTGCTATTATCAATGGCCACGGCCTCCATATAGACAATACCGGGCATTTTCACCTCAGCCATCGCCAGAACCCCCGCGCCCGACCTGGTTATGTCGGCCGTGCAGGTTATCCCCGCCTCAAAGTACTTTCTTACACCGAGGCGCGCCGCTTCAACCCAGCCTGCTTGGTCCAGACGACGCCCCGCTTGAATTATTCCCTCCAGCCATGAGATAAATTGCGTCGGTTGCGCGAGCCCTTCAAATAATGAGCACTCGAGATGGCCGTGCAGGTTAACGAGGCCGGGCATGAGAATCGAACAACCAAAATCTTTGATTTTTTCATCGGGATGAGCCTGCAGAAGTGATTCACGCTCGCCAACTGCTGCAATAAGGCCGTTTTCAACGAGAACGGCTCCCTTTCTAATAGGGTTTTGCGTTATGGGAAGAACGATGTCCGACGTGTAAATCATCTATGATTCCTCTGCAAGGAGCGTTTGTTTGCGCAGGTCTTTGCACTCGCAGGACGGCTCAAGCGAAGCGGCTCGTAACGCGTCGACAAGAATTTTCCCAACCATTTCGGATTCACTGTAGAATATTTCCGCTAGTTCTTCATGCGTCCAGTCTTCGACAATGCCCTCGGCATAGTTAACCACCAGGTAAACACCTGCATAGCACGCGCCGATCTCACGGGCGAGGTATACTTCGGGGCAGATGCTTTGCCCAACGACATCGGCGCCCCATTGATTGAGTACCGCAACCTCAGCCGGGCTCTCAAAGTGGCGCCCATCGGTGTTGGCGTAAATACCGCGTTCAAAAATGCGCGCCATCGCGTACTTCTGCGCCGATTCAAACAACGCCTCATGCAGGTCCGAGCAAACAGCATTGCGCATGATAAGGAGATAATCGGAGCCGAGGCTTACATCTTTTCGCATCGAGTTGTCGATGTAATCGGTCGGTATGATAACGTCTCGCGGATTAAGCAGATGGTTTACTGCGCCGACGCCGCCCTCGGCAAGAATATTTGTAACGCCGGCTTCACGGAACACCCAAAATACCTGCTTTGAAGCGTCGGCTCGCGTAACCCCGCTACGCCAACCGTGCATTTTACAGGTGAGCACACGCTTCTCATCTAGCTTGAAGAGCGTAAACACAGGGCTCTCGCCATACGGCGTCTCAAAAACAAGGCCATCAGCAAGAATTTCTATACCGGGGTCGTTGAGCGCTTCAGGAAACTGTATCGAGAACGTGCTCGACCCACAGATTACGGCAAAGTTTGCGTTCGGTATATGGTTCATTAATCAAACCTCTCGATTACTTCATACACTGTATTTCGCCTGGCGGCGTGTTTGCCGGTACTTTGAATAAGGCCTACGATCTCCTCTTTTGACATGGCATACGCCACCCCGGTTGCCCGCACGACGTTCTCCTCAATCATGATGCTACCCAGATCGTCGGCACCAAACGACAGACTGAGCTGCCCTATGTCTTTGCCCTGAGTGACCCAGGAACCTTGAATGTGATCGAAATTGTCCAGGAACAACCGCGATACGGCAAGCGTCTTTAAATACTGTCTGGACGACATTGTTTTACCGCCGAGTTCAGTGTAACCCGGCTGGTACGTCCAGGCGATAAACGCCCGAAAACCACCGGTTTTATCCTGCAAACTTCGGATTTTACTCATATGCTCGACACGGTCCTCGACCGTATCGGGCCCGCCCATCATCATCGTCGCCGTACTCTCGATACCGAGACGGTGCGCCCGCTCCATTACCTCGAGCCAACGTTTGGCCGATACCTTATTCGGGCTTACGGCGCTACGGTAGTGATCGACTAAAATCTCTGCGCCGGCGCCTGGCAATGAATCGAGCCCCGCTTTATGCAAACGTGTGAGCGCTTCATCCACTTCGATCTTTGAAATCTCCGCGATGTAGGCGACCTCCGGTGCGCCGAGCGAGTGAATGACAATCGGATAGCGCCCTTTGATGCTTTTGAAGAGGTCCTCGAAATAATCAATGGTAAGATCGGGATTGAGCCCGCCCTGCAGCATTATCTGCGTGCCTTCGAGCGCAAGCGTCTCTTCGATCTTCATAAATATCTCTTCTTTGCTTAAGAGATATGCGTCCGGGTCTGCCTTATCGCGGTAAAATGCACAGAACTTGCACTTGCTCGTGCAAATGTTGGTGTAGTTAATATTGCGGTCGATGATAAATGTGACCGTATCCGGATAATCGCGCGAGCGGATATTATTGGCCGCAGAACCGATAGCCAGCAAATCTCCTTCGTTGATCAGGTAAATTGCCTCTTCTTCAGTTAGACGACGTCCGTACACGACCTCGCCGAGTATCTGATATTGATCCATGTAGTTAACTACCCTCCACAAACTCGAGCTTCGGGATTTCCTGCATAAAGCCGAGTTCATACGCTCTCGTCGCATACGCCATCAGATCTTGCTGATAAGCCGAATCGAGATCGAACTTCAAACTCATAAAATACTCTTTAAGAAAACCGGCGTCGAATGCTTCCCAACGTGCCGCAGCCTGAGCGATTTCATCGACCTTGTTTATCGAATACTCCATCGATTTTAGAAACGCCGCTTGCACTTCCGCTACCAGCTCCGGGTTTTCTGCGGCAAATATGCGGCGTACTCCCCACACAGCGAATACCATTTTACGCCCGGTCATCTCTTTCCATTCTATTCCAAGATCGTAGAGATACAGGTCCTTCGGGGGATCGTAGAGCACGCGAAGCGCGTCGTCGCCGATAAGCAGAGCGCCGTCCGCTTCCATGAGCATCTCGGGAAGGTCGGGCGGGCATACGAAATACTTCGGCGAAACCTTATACTTATCCCTAAGGATAATCCTGGTGAGCGCTTGCGAGGTAGCCGATGAGCTTGTTAGCGCTACCGGACGACCGTCCATTTCCTCAATCGGCACTTTGCTTACGAAGAGAATGCTCTTTACCTCGCCGTCGGCCGCAACTGCCAAGTGCGGCATGAGCATCAGGTCTTTATGGTTGCGACAAAACTCGATTGATGACATCGGGCTTATATCGAGTTTGCCGTCAAGTATCATGCGATTTAATTCTGTCGGTGTCCCTTTGATAAGTTCCACGTCAAGTAGAACGTTATTTTGCACTAAACCGTAATAGAGCGGCAGGCAATTTAAGAACTGGATATGACCGACTCGTGGTCGTAGCAATGTTGTTCCCTCCATGTTTAGTTTGGCGCTGGCAGCATATCGCCTTCGCGCAAGCCGTATATGCGAAAAGCACCCACTTAATTCTATTCTACTCAAACACCCGAATAACGTTATATAGCGTGTCTCGTTCAACCGGTGTGCGACCGGCATCTTTGATTAAATGTATGAGCTCTTCTTTTGAAACCGACTCGTCGGTCGTCGCGCCGGCCATATGCATAATTTTTTCCTCGACGACGGTGCCGTCGAGATCGTCTACGCCAAAATCGAGCGAGAGCTGGGCGAGTTTCATTCCGACCATGATCCAAAACGCTTTAATATGATCGAAGTTGTCGAGCACCAAACGCGAAATTGTATATGTTTTCATGTTGTCGAAAGCTGTCGTCTTCTGTATATTCTCAAGCTCGGTATTGTCGGGGAGAAACGGAAGCGGGATAAAACTCTGGAACCCGCCGGTCTCGTCCTGAAGCTCGCGAAGCCTGATCATGTGATCGATACGCTCTTCATATGTCTCGACGTGGCCGTACAGCATTGTCGCATTCGACCGGATGCCGAGCTCGTGGGCTGTTTTCATTATCTCCAGCCAGCGATCGGCATTTGCTTTGTTGGCGCAAACCTGGCCGCGAACGCGCGGGCTGAACACCTCCGCGCCGCCGCCCGGCATCGAACCGAGACCGGCATCTTTAAGCGTCTCCAGCACTTCACGAATCGACATCCCGGTCAATTGCGTAAAATAATCGATCTCGACAGCCGTAAAGGCCTGTATGTGGATATCCGGCAGTGCTTCCCTGCACTCACGAACTGCCCCGAGGTAGTAATCGAACGGCAGGTCGGGATGACAGCCGCTTACTATATGCAGCTCGGTTGCTCCGATACCCGGAGCTTCGAGCGCCCGGTTTAGTACCTCTTCGAGCGTCATCGTGTACGCATGCGGGTCGGTCGATTTCTTCGCATTAAACGCGCAGAACTTGCAGCCGTTTACACATACGTTCGTCAAATTGATATGCCGGTTAACATTAAAATACGTGTAGTTACCGGTCTTTTTCTCTTTTACGCACCGTGCAAGAGCACCTAAAAAGATGAGGTCGTTTAGCTCGTATAATGCAACACCGTCTTCGCGGCTAAGCCGCCCGCCGGCCATTACTTTTTCTTCTATCTCTTTCAAATCTATCTTTGTTATTGCTGGTACCATTGTTCCCCCTAACTCATGATCTATAACAGCTAACGAAGCAGCTAAAGATATAAATATTAGCTACTTTGCTACTTGCTACAGCTATAAGCGCTATTGCATGTTCGTTACTCTCCGTGCCAGCGTTCAAACAGGTTATGCCCTACGCCTAATTGATCGAGTGCTTTGCCGACAACAAAATCAACCATTTGGTCGATTATGGTTGGATTTGTATAAAACCCGGGCATCGCGGGGACGATTTTCGCCCCAGCTTCTTCCGCTGCGAGCATATTCTTCAAATGGATGCGATTAAACGGCGTTTCTCTCGGGACCAGCACGAGACGCCGCGACTCTTTGAGCGCAACATCGGCGGTACGCTCGATCAAACTCGACGATAAGCCGTTCGCGACGGCGGCAAGCGTCGCCATACTGCACGGGATTATAATCATTCCGTCGGTAAGATGCGAGCCGCTACAAATCGGGGCCATTAGATCGTCGTCGCGATAATATGTAAGCCGCCCTTCTGTATCAGTCGCGTCAAACTGTTGCTTAGGATCAACGCCCAGCCACTTTAAAAGTTCAGCCTCGGCGTTGTCACCGCTAAAAGAAAACCCGAGCTCGTGGGCGATAACCTGCTTGCCGGGATCAGAGATGATAAGGGAAACATCATGGCCTGCTTTGAGGAGTTCTTGGATAAGGCGTTTGCCGTAAATCGAGCCGCTTGCACCGGTAATGGCGACCGCAAATTCTTTGTTTTTCGCTACCTGCGGCAATTACGCCAGCCCCTTAAATAGATATCTGACGGCAAAATCTAAGCCCGTAAAGACAAATATCTGCAGGCTGATAAGCCCATTTACCGTAAAGAACGCCATATTTACGCGCGACAGATCATTGTGTTTGACAAGCCTGTTCTCGTACGTGAGAAGCAAAGCGGTTATCATAACGCCGAAGTAGTAAACCGCGCCCATCTTAAAGGTCACACCCACGGTGAATAAGAGCGCAACGGTGAGCACATGAAACGCGCGGGTTACAAGCAGCGCCCGCTCAACACCGAAAGTCGCCGGAATTGAAAAAAGTTTATCGCGCTTATCAACATCAACGTCCTGACAAGCATAGATGATGTCGAAGCCCGCCGTCCAAAGCGTAACTGCCGCGCCAAGAACAACAACAGGCCAGCTGAGACCATTCGTTATCGCTACCCAAGCGCCAATGGGGGCTAAACCGAGTGAAATACCAAGCACAACATGGTTTAACCAGGTAAATCGTTTAGTGTACGAGTAGATGATAAACGGGAGAACGACTGCGGGCCAGACAATTCGAGCGAGCGGCGCAAGCTGGTAGGTCGCGACAAAGAATATGATCAAGCTAATTACGCTAAATCCGAGAACGTAGCCAGAGGTAAGTTTACCTGCCGGGATCGCCCTTTCGGCCGTACGCGGATTGCGCGCGTCGATCTCGCGATCGATATAGCGGTTGACTGCCATCGCGAAGCTTCGGGCGCCGATCATCGCTATCGTAATCCAAATTATTTGCGCAACGCTCGGGAAACCGTTTGCCGCGAGCATCATGCCCATGTAGGCAAAGGGCAGCGCAAATATAGAATGCTCAAATTTTATCATCTCGAGGACGGTTTTAAGCTTGCTCAAGACCGTATTCCTTCCATTTTGCATCTACCATGCGTTTTGTATCCTCGTCCATCTCTATATCATCCGGCCATTCTCGCGTATGGCCTTCTTCGGGCCATTTCTTTGTAGCGTCGATCCCCATCTTGGAACCAAACTTTGGTGTATTGGACGAGTGATCGAGTGCATCGAGAGGACCCTTAACAACCATAATATCACGGGCCGGATCGACGTTATTAAATACCTTCCACAGTACCTCAGACATATTTTGTGCATCAACCGTTTCGTCAACGATAATTATCATTTTCGTAAACATCATCTGGCCTAAACCCCAGAGCGCGCTCATTACTTTATAAGCGTGCGCGGGGTAGCTTTTTTTAATGGAAACAATCGCACAGTTATGAAATACCCCTTCGAGCGGCAAGTTAATATCCTTTATCTCGGGCAGTGCGGCTTTAAGCACCGGAAGGAAAATCCGTTCGGTCGCTTTGCCCATGTAGCAGTCCTCCATCGGAGGCTTTCCAACAATCGTTGCCGGATAAATCGGGTTCTTGCGCATCGTTATACACTGCACGTGAAATACCGGATAGTAATCGGCCAACGAATAATAGCCGGTATGGTCGCCAAATGGTCCCTCCCACCTGGTCTCCTCCGGGTCAACGTATCCTTCAAGGATGATCTCGGCATGCGCCGGCACCAAGAGATCGACAGTCTTAGCCTTGACAACTTCGACCGCTTGCCGGCGGATTAAGCCTGCAAAAAAGAGTTCTTCAACATTGGGTGGAAGCGGCGCTGTCGCCGAATAAATCGTGACGGGGTCGCCGCCGAGCGCAACCGCAACCTCAATATTTTTACCGTCCTTTTGATGCTTGCGATGATTGCTTGCCCCGTCGTGGTGGGCGTGCCAGTGCATACCGGTCGTCGTGTCGTCAAAGATCTGCATGCGGTACATGCCAAGGTTTTGCCGGGCGCTCTCAGGATCTTTCGTAATGACAAGCGGCAGCGTCACGAACCTACCGCCATCCTGCGGCCAACATTGGAGAACGGGAATATCGTGAAGTGAAAACCCATCGGTCAGGACAACTTCCTGACACGGCGCTGTCTTGACTTCTTTGGGTTTGTAGTCGGCAATGTTCTTAAGCTTAAATACTGTAGTCAGCTTCTCCCAGAACGTACCGGGCTCGCCATCAGGAAGAAGCTGCATGAGCCGCTCCGGAACCTCGTCGAGATGATTTGCATCGAGAGCCCAACTCATACGCTCGTAAGTGCCAAACGCATTCATTAGAATCGGCATTTTAGACCCTTTGGGATTTTCAAACAGGATCGCCGGACCGTACTGTTTGCTAATGCGATCCGTAATCTCAGTAACCTCCAGGATCGGGTCAACCTCAGCCGCAACACGCTTAAGTTGCCCTTTTGATTCTAGGAATGCGATAAATTCTCGTAAGTCGCGAAATGCCACTAGTATTATCCACCTTTCAATTCACTATCACGCATTATATCGTTTGGAATGACATTGTTGCAATTTCTGCAAAGATTCAATTGTCAGATATGCTGGGCAATTCCACACGTGGCACAGCCTTGCAAGGATTAAACGTGCAGATGTGTGGCCTGCTGCGTCACGTCTATGGCCAGAAGCCGTAACCATCTTGGCCAATTTTACAGCACACAAAATGCTTCGTATGTAGTATTACTATATGGTATGGTTGTATAGCATGTGCTTGTTAACCATACCCTTGCTTACCTGCTGTATCTGAGAATCCCAACAGAATTATTTTGGAAATGTTGTTGACATCATCTATAGATTTTGATAATCTAAAACCAGACCCCAAGGGGCTGGACGTAAGGCTCGAGAAAACGAGATGTACCAGTAGCGACCTTGAGGCGGAGTGCCAGATGGGATGGTCTAGGGACCAAATTAGAAGGTATACGCCAAGAGGAACGAAACGGGAATGATTCGTGAGTACTGAGAATTACTTAAGGTTTCTTGGGGTCTTTATTTTGTTAAAACAATATACCTTGCCCCGGGTGGTTGCCGGGGGGCTGCTCATGTGCATTAAAGCGCGTTTCACTAGGCTCTTGAGAATCTATCGCCTCGTTTGCCAACTCATCAGCACGTTTGTTATCGCTTCGGTAGATATGACGCACATTTACCTTCTTAACGCCCACAAGCAACTGCCGGACACGATCATAGAGCGGCTTTAGCCCCTCGTTCTTTACACGGTATTCGCCGTTTAGCTGCTTTACCATGAGCTCACTGTCAGCTCTAATCTCGATTTCTTTCGGGTAAAATTCGCGGGCTTTTTCGAGAGCAAGTATGAGCGCACTATATTCTGCGACATTATTTGTGGTTTCACCAAGATACTCGGATATTTCGGCTATTGTTTTACCGGACGGGGTCAGTATTTGGCCCCCAGCGCCAGCAGGCCCAGGATTCCCCCGGGCCGCGCCATCGCTATAGATGATAATCTTTTCGTAACGTGCCATTTGTACTTTTTGTCTCCTATTTCTTTACTATAATTCTACCGCAACTCGGGCACTTTTCGAGCTTGCTGCTTGCGGCGATACGCTCGGCATCCGTACTCGGGACTTCAACCCTGCATCCCCGGCACAGCCCTTCCTCCATAACGGTCACGGCAAGCGAATACTTTGTTCGCGTTCTCAGGTAAAGTTCCCGTACATCTTCGCTTAGTGCGGCAACGATTGGCTCTCTCTCACTTGTTAACTTGTCACGCTCGGTATTTATCTCCGAGCGTACTTTATCTAACGCGGCCTTTGCCTGTTCAACCTCGGCTTTTTTTGCTTTCAACCGGTCGGCAACTATCTTTTCATCATGTTTGAGTTTATCAACGACGTCAATTTGCTCGAGAAGCTCGAGCTCTTTTTCATCGGCATGCCCCGTGAGATGTTCAACTTCTTGCTGGACACCCGCGAGCTCCTTCGGGTTGTTGATTGTACCGCCATATAGGAGCTTTTGCTCTTTTTTTATCTTTGCATTGAGACTCGTAAGCTGGTCTTCGAGCCGTTTTTGTATCACCGCTTCATCATGCAGTTTCTTTTCAAATGCCGCATGAAGGCTCCCCATTTTTTTAGCCTCTTCGGAAAGCAATACGAAACGGTCGCGCTCCGGGGGGTTCTTCTCGCGGTAATTAAGCGCGTCAATCTTCGTGTCTATCTCCTGCAGTTCAAGCAGTTTCTGATGATCGTCCATACTCTACCCTTTATTCCACGGAATCGTATTTACTTCCGAAACTATAACACTTACGTCAAGGCGCTCCTCATATATTTTGCGCTGAATTTCTTTGGCGACTTCGGGTATAACCAAGCGCTCCGTCTCGGCGTGCCCCGCATCGACAATGGCGAGGCCCATGCCGAGCGCGGCATGGGCGGCATGATGTTTTATATCTCCGGTCACATATACGTCGGCGCCCGATGCTTTCGCAACACTCATAAGCTCACCACCGCTTCCGCCACACACGGCTACCCGCTTAACAGTTATTTTCCAATCACCAGCGACTTTAAGCTCGCTATCGAGCACTACGCTCCACTTTTCTATACACTGGCGTAAGCTGTGCGGCTTCTCAAGATTTCCGATTCGTCCAAAGCCGACGCCCGACGGCGGCGTTTTTACCTCATAAATATCGAATGCAGGCTCCTCATAAGAATGCGTGTTTAGCATGGCCTGCACAACACGATCAACCTTATTAGGCGCAATCAGGACCTCAAGGCGATATTCATCAACCTGATTAAGCTCACCGACGCTGCCAAGATACGGCTGTGCGCCCACCATGGGATAAAACGTTCCTGTTCCCTGCGCTCTAAAGGTGCAATGGCTGTAATCGCCGATAATTCCGCCGCCCGCATTTCCAACTGCCGCTATCATCTCATTAATATTTTCTGCGGGTACAAATACCACGAGCTTGAATATCTGGATATCGCCCGCGGGCAGCATAACCTGGATATCCTCCAGGCCAAGAGCCGCGGCCAAAACATCGCTTACACCATCACGCGCCCGGTCAAGATTGGTATGCGCAACAAGAACCGAAATACCTGATTGGATAAGCGTTGTAACCATGCCGCCGATATAGTCGTTTATAAGCACGCGGTCAAGACTCTGAAAGATGAGCGGATGATGCGAAAATATGAGTTGCGCGCCCTTTTCGCGGGCTTCCCGAATGACGCCGGGGGTGATTTCCAAAGTAGCCAGAACTTTTGTAACGTCAGCGGCAGGGTTTCCCACCTGCAAACCGATTTTATCCTGCTCGGATTTGTAATAAGCAGGCGCTATATCTTCAACTATACCCATAATTTGTGAGACAACCGTCATTTTCATCACCCCGCCCATCGTATCATAATGGGAAGCTTCCTTAGAAGTGCCGCTGTATTATCGGCGCGATAAACAGTATAAACACAGGTGCTCCCGTATGCTTACTTGCCGGTCAACTGCCTAATTGTTCTTGCAACGTCTGATATAATATTATTAGAACAACATAGGATTTTACGACCTTCCCGTTCATGTTTATCTTAGTGAACGGGAAGAATTATATTGAGACAAAGGAGGTCGAATTCGTTGCTGTGTCAAAGATGCAAAGAACGCCCCGCCAGCGTGACGTACACGCAGGTCAAGGGCGACCATAAAGATGTTACGTACGTCTGCGAGCAGTGTGCTCGCGAGGTAGGGATTCTCCCGTCGCCGCCGTCAGACGCGTTCGGCGGACTTTTCGGAATGCCGGATATGACCAATATGTTCTCCGAGCTGTTTAAACAACAGCATCGCCAGGACATTCTGGACATGCTGTCGGCGAACGCCCAAGAAGCGCTTAACCTTGCCGCTAACGAGGCAGTTAGGCTTGATTTCGATTATGTAGGCACCGAGCACTTGATTCTTGGCTTAAGCCGCGAATCGGTCGGGTCTAAAATATTGATGAACCTTGGTGTTAACCTTGGTGACCTGCGCTATGAGGTCGAAGATCTTATCGGCAGAGGCAAAGGAGCCGCCGAAAAAGAGATTCCACTCAGCCCGCGCAGTAAGCGTGCGCTAGAGCTGGCTCTCGATGAAGCACGCTCCATGGGTGAACGGTTTATCGGCCCCGAGCATTTGCTTCTCGGATTAATCCGCGAAGACGAAGGAATCGGCGCACAGGTATTAAAGCGGCGCGGTGTTACTATCGACCGCGTTCGCGAGGTGGTTTTAAGCATGGCCGGTACAAATCGCCCCGGTGGTGAAATGCCGCCGACGGCACCGGGCGCGCAAGCGCGCAGTAAAACGCCGGTGCTCGACCAGTACAGCCGCGATCTCAACAGGCTTGCGCGTGAGGGCAAGCTCGACCCGATTATCGGTCGCGATAAGGAGATCGAGCGCATTATCCGAATCTTAAGCCGCCGGACAAAAAATAACCCGGCGTTGATCGGTGAAGCGGGTGTTGGAAAGACCGCAATCGCCGATGGGCTTGCCCAGAAAATCGAAGCCGGTGAAGTTCCGGATATCCTTAGGGATAAAAGAGTCGTAGCGCTCGACCTTGCCGGTATGGTAGCCGGTACACGGTACCGTGGTGAGTTTGAAGAGCGCCTGAAACGCATTATGGACGAACTCCGCCAGCAGAGCGGGCAGATCATCGTCTT
This sequence comes from Candidatus Aquicultor sp., assembly GCA_036504445.1. Classification (NCBI taxonomy): domain Bacteria; kingdom Bacillati; phylum Actinomycetota; class Candidatus Aquicultoria; order Candidatus Aquicultorales; family Candidatus Aquicultoraceae; genus Candidatus Aquicultor; species Candidatus Aquicultor sp. The sequence goes on along the minus strand of DASXVE010000003.1, from coordinate 1,954 downwards.
TATCGATGAGCTACATACAATCTCCGGTGCGGGTGCGGCCGAAGGTGCAATCGATGCCGCGAACATGATTAAACCGGCGCTCGCCCGTGGCGAGTTGCAGGTTGTCGGCGCAACAACGCTTGACGAGTATCGCAAGCATATCGAGAACGATCCGGCGCTAGAGCGCAGGTTCCAGCCGATTATGGTCAGCGAGCCGTCCGTTGAAGATACGATAGAGATCCTTAAGGGTTTGCGTGATCGCTACGAAGCGCACCATCGCGTGAAGATCAGCGATGAGGCTATTCTCGCGGCTGCCGAGCTTTCTGATATGTACATAACCGACAGGTTCCTGCCCGACAAGGCAATCGATCTGATCGATGAAGCCGGCGCGAAAGTACGGCTGCAATCGACCGTGCCACCGGTCGATGTTAAGGGTATCGAAGAGCAGCTCGAAGCAATTCAGCGCGAGAAAGAAAGCGCTGTAAAAGCCGAGGATTACGAGCGCGCCATGAAGCTTCGCGAAAAAGAAAGCGAGCTTCAAGATGAGCTCGATAAAGCTTCGCGCGATTGGGCTCGGGTGCGGGGCATGGCCGATGCCACGGTTACGACCGAGGATATCGCCGAAATCGTGTCCAGCTGGACCGGGGTGCCCGCGCAGAAGCTCGTCCAGGAAGAACGCGAGCGGCTGCTCACCATGGAAGCGGCATTACATGATAGAGTCGTCGGGCAGCAAGAAGCAATTGTTGCGGTCTCGGAGGCGATTCGAAGGGCTCGCGCGGGCCTGAAAGACCCAAAGCGCCCGATCGGAAGCTTTATCTTCCTCGGGCCGACCGGTGTCGGTAAAACCGAGCTCGCCCGTGCGCTTGCTGAACACCTCTTCGGTGAAGAAGAAGCGCTGATTCGCATCGACATGAGCGAGTACATGGAGAAGCATACGGTTTCACGGTTGATCGGTGCGCCTCCCGGTTATGTGGGCTACGAAGAAGCCGGCCAGTTAACGGAGCCTGTACGACGTCGCCCGTATTCGGTCGTGCTTTTCGATGAGATCGAAAAAGCGCACCCGGACGTGCTCAATGTCCTGCTGCAAATTATGGACGACGGCCGCATCACCGATTCGAAGGGTCGCGCGGTGAACTTTAAGAACACCGTGATTATCATGACCTCGAACATCGGCAGTCAGTTCATCAAGCAAGGCGCGGCGCTCGGGTTTAGACCGGCGGCGGCGGAAGACGAAAAACGGTTCGAGAACGTCAAGGACGAGGTGCTGCGCGCCCTTGAGCGCAGCTTCAGGCCTGAATTCTTAAACCGTGTCGACGAGATTATCGTCTTCCACCCGCTGACCGAGGTTCAGATCCGAGAGATCGTCGATATCTTGATGATCCGTGTCGAGCAGGAGCTTAAGGGCCAGCAGATTGCGCTGCGGCTTACCGATGCGGTGAAAGACGTGCTCGCGAAAGAAGGCTTTGACCCGCTTCTCGGGGCGCGCCCGCTTCGCAGGACCATCCAGCGACGGATTGAAAACCCGCTCGCTTCCAAGTTGCTGCGCGGTGCGTACGGCGAGGGCGACGTTATTGTCGCCGACGTTGATACGGACGGCAAAATCGCGTTCAAGAAACTGGAAGGCGTCACGGCAACTGCGACAACGCCTGTCGGCGAGCTGGAAAAAGCCATCGAGGAGGCTAAGGCTCAGGAGCCTAGGCCGAAGGAAGCAGGCCCGGAAGAAGCCGCTGACGGCGGCACGCCTGAATAGCAGGCCATACGTAACGACTAGCAATGTAAAGAGCGGAGAGGCTTTCTCTCCGCTCTTTTTTATTCACTTGTTTCTTTTTTCTGCTGAGTTATAACTAAAAGTTGTGGATTGGCTTTTTAAGCAAAAAAGCGTACCCTTCCTTTTGAGACCAATCAAACGAAAGGAGCACGCTTTTATGTTGCATCTTACAACGAATGGATCTGATTGGCTAGAGGAAAAGAGCTT
>DASXVE010000002.1 GCA_036504445.1 Candidatus Aquicultor sp. | reverse complement strand
AAGTTCGCAGCTTTAGCCATGGTGTCGCCGTTAGTCTCCAGAACAATATCGCCTCCGTCCCAGGTAAAGCCGGTAATGTTCCCGTCTACGTCTTTACTGGTCCGCAAACCATCCCCGTTATACGAATAGCTGGTAATTCTCCCGTCGGGGCCAGTAGTTTCTCTTAGCTGATTGAAGGCGTCAAACCGGAAGTTTGAGTTCTTCTCAGCCACGATAGCGCCACCCCGGTAGATAGATTCATCTTTACTGATCTGGTTTGCCTAATTCTGGAGTAATTACTCCGAATATCTCAGTATCGTAACCAAAAGCCTTTAATTGAGACTCAAGAATATCTAAGCAATCGTAATACGCAATATTGGAGCCTAATCTAAACACCTTGTCCTGTTCGGATTCACCTTTTTCCTCGAACAATGTCTCATTGTATTTTTCTTGATATAGGGTAATTAAATCTTTTATAAAATTAATCATTTGCTCACTCATCTTCATTACCTTTCTCTTAGTATGCCTTCAAGTATCTGTTTTTCCTCTCTCTGTCTTTTGATATCGCCTGGCCATATCTTATTCATTAATGCTTGCTGTCTTCTTGGGTCAAGCCTATTCCAGTTAGGGATATATTTCTCAGGATTTGCTATTTTGCCTTTATGTTCCTCGATCTGCTTATTAATGGATTTAATGCCTTTTTGAATTTCCTTAGTTTGCTTGTTAACATATTGTTTATAGAAACCACTATGTTTCCCACCCTCTTTGGCAATTTCAAAGACACTCTTAACTGTTTCTTTCTTGAGAACGGACTTACCCCGTTAGCGTTGACACATTAGCTTGAACAATCGACTCCTCTGAGGTCTCATCAAATAGTTTCTCATACTCGTCCGGACTTAGGTAGCCAATCCCCGAATGCCTCCGCAATGGATTGTAGAAACATTCGATATAGCGAAAGACAGCAAGGCGTGCCTTATCCTTGGTTTTCCATGATTGCCGATGGATTAGCTCGGCCTTAATCGTCGACATAAAACTCTCGGCTGCCGCATTGTCATAGGCGTCCCCGCGACTGCCCATGGATGCCATAATGCCTGAGTCTTTAAGCGTCTTGCCGAACGCAAGGGCAGCATACTGGCTGCCGCGATCCGAATGATGGATGAGTCCCGGTTTGGGCCGCCTTCTCGTTACCGCCATACCCAGTGCATCGATTACGAGTTCTGCTTTCAAGTCATCTCGCATCGACCAACCGCAGACTTTTCGGCTATAGGCATCGTTAACTACTGAGAGAAACAGCCACCCTTGCCAGGTCGGTATATATGTTATATCCGCAATCCAGAGCTCATTTGGTTTTGTGGCGGTAAAGTCGCGATTGACGAGATCCGGTGCGATCGGTGTTGCCTCTTTTGGTTTTGTGATCCTTCGCCTGCCGCGCTTGGATACGCCCTCGATGCCGAGTTCCTTCATTAATCTAGCTACGCGCTTCCTGCCAACACATATGTCGTTCGCCTTAAGTTCGGCGTGGATGCGAGGCGCCCCGTAGATGCCGAATGAATCTTTGTGGATCCGTTCTATTTTTGTTTTCAATAGTTCGTCTTGCAGCTTTCGCTCTGACGGTGCCCGGAACTTCCAGGCGTAGTAGCCTGCGGCCGTCACACCGAGGACGCGGGCTAAGCGGGAGATGCTATGGTGTGCGCTCTCTTCGTCGATCAATTTGAATCTTTGATCTGGCACGCTAATAGTGGACACCTCCCAAAGAGTTGTTTTTAATGAGCATGGAGGTATCAATATGAGCAAGCCAAAAAGGAAATATACGCAAGAATTTAAGGAAGAAGCGGTAAAGCTTGTTACCGAGCAGGGCTATAAGATAAGCGAGGCCGCCAGAAACTTAGGGATACGAGAGAACATGCTGGGGCGCTGGAAGAGAGAGTTCGAATCCGGCAAATACACACCGGCGGCACACGCAGATGAGAAAGCCGAAATCAAGCGGCTGCAAGAAGAAAATCGCCGCTTAAAGATGGAGCGCGAGATACTAAAAAAGGCGGCGGCCTTCTTCGCCAACGAACCCAAGTAAGGTATCGGTTCATTTCGGTGGAGAAGGCCAACTATCCGATAACAGCACTCTGCAACGTGATGCAGGTACACAGAAGCGGCTACTATGCGTGGGAAAAACGAGCGGATAACGTAAAGTACAGCGATGAGCTGATCGAGCTCGTGCGAAGGGTCCATAGGGGTTCCGGCGAAACTTACGGCACCCGCAGGATCGCACGGGCACTTAAAAACAAAGGTATCCCCTGCGGCCGGACAAAAGCACGGACACTGATGCGTCTGGCAGCAGTTGCGGTAAAGAAGCGCCGTAAGTTTAAGGTAACAACGGAGAGCAACCATAGCCTGCCGGTTGCACCCAACCTGCTTGCGCAGGACTTTACTGTTGCCGCTCCCAACAGAGCGTGGGTTTCAGACATCACCTATATCTGGACGCATGAGGGCTGGAGTTATTTGGCCATTGTAATGGACCTTTACTCACGGCAGATCGTGGGCTGGTCGATGGAGAGGCGTATTACCAAAGAGCTTGTCATAAACGCGTTTAACATGGCCTATTGGCAACGCAGGCCGCAGAAGGGATTGATATTTCACTCCGACCGGGGCAGCCAGTACGCAAGCCTTGAGTTTCGGAAACTATTGGCAAGCGGCGGCGCTGTTCAAAGCATGAGCGGAATCGGCAATTGCTTTGATAATGCTGTCGCGGAGAGCTTCTTTGGCAGCTTAAAGGTAGAGCGAGTTCATTTCGCCAACTATATAACCAGGGAGGAGGCAAAACAGGACATCATCGATTACATCGAGATGTTTTACAACAGCCAGCGGTTTCATTCGTATCTGGGCTATATGAGCCCTAGGCAGTTCGAGCAGTCATGGATGCTAAGCAAAGCATCCTAAGTAAAGTGTCCATTTTTACTTGACCAGATCATAGAGTTAGTTGTAAAAGTTAAGAGCTTACCTGACAGTTCGGCCCCTTTGAGACTACGCATTTAGTTCTAGCTTACCAATGCCACCTCCTTCTTTTCAGGCTCAGTTGGGATAAGATCCTTACCGGCGGTAAATGATTCATAGGGGCGCCGTCCCATGTTGCGATAACCCCGGTGAGGCCGCTCATGGTTGTAGTGAGTCAGCCACTCGTCAAGATCGACTTGCAGCTCTTCAACCGATGCGTAGAATTTCTTCCTAAATGCCTCTCTGAAGAACTCATCGAGTACCGTGCGGTTGAACCGCTCGACGAAGCCGTTCGTTTTCGGTGTTGCTACTTTACAGTAGCGGTGCTCGATATCATTGAGGGCCAGGAAAAGCTCATAGTGGTGGGAATCGAGTTTGCCCTTAAACTCGGTGCCGTTGTCGGTGAGGATATTTAAGACCGGCACGCCCTCTGCCCCGTAGAACGGCAGCACGCGATCATAGAGGATATCTGCTGCGGTAACAGGGAGCTTTGAGGTATAGAGTTTACCAAAAGCAAGGGAACAAAACGTATCGACGACAGCTTGCAGGTAGATGCGCCCAACACCTTTGATTCTGCCGACATAGAAGGTATCCTGGGAAAGCAGGTACCCCGGATGAGCCGACTCGACGTGGCGCTCTTTGAGGGCCGGATTGTGCTTCTCCAAGAGCTTAATCTGCGTTTCCGTTAATGTGAATTCTTCTGTCGCCGTTTTCTCTTCCAGTGCCAGAAGACGTTTGTACTTAGTCTCAAGGTTATGTCGTACCCAGATGTTTCTCACCGTTGCCGCACAGACCTGGGTACCGATCAAGGCAAGCTCATCAGAGATACGCTGCTGGCCGAATGCGGGGTGCTCGATTGAGAGGCTGATGACTTTTTCTTCGATCTCCGGTGGCGTCTTGGTCGGCATCGACTTTGGGATGGGATCCTTATCAATTAAACCCTCAAAGCCGTAGGTCTGAAAGCTTCGCTTGATCTCGTAGAACTGCTGACGGGAATACCCCGTCATGCGGCACGCTTCGCTCACGTTTTTAAGCTGTTCGGCCAACTGTAGCATTGTGAGTTTGCTCTGTGCTACTTTTTCCTTAGCGGTCATGTGTGTTCTCCTTTAAGACTGATGGTTCTTCGACAAAACAATCATATCTCAAAGGGGCGCCTGACCGCTTTTTCTTACGTGGCAGGTGTCAGGTGAGAGGTTAACTTATACAAGTTAGTCAACATAGGAAACAACGTCCCGTTTTCCATGGGGAATACCCGAGTGTATTAAAACCTTCACTCTTTTCCTCTCGCTTTTATGCCAAGAGCACATTAGGAGTATTCCCAAACAATATTTAATCCTTTTGCTTCAAGTTCTTTCGTTATATTCTCCTTTATCCGCTGTTTGTCTTCGGAGGAAAGGACCTCATTTTCATAAGGAGGTTGCCAGCACCGAAGGCTTTCTAAATAAATAACTAAATCTGTAGGTCCAGCCATCATTTCTGCCTCTAATATAGCTTTTCTTTCCCCTTCCTCATAAATAACGGCTGACCGACCGCGCAGTCTAACCTTGTATTCTTTTTTGCTAAATGACATCGAATCAATCAACCACATGATAATTGATAGTATTACCCTGCTTACTAAGTATAGGGTATTCTGTATTTGTCCAGACACTATCTAACCGAACCCCCTTACTTGAATGGAAAACATCCACCGCCCCTGTTGCACCGTTTGCAAACCTTCGAGATGCCGCGTCCCATAATGGTTTCACATACTTAAAATTACCAGGTGTAGTTATTTTATCCAAAGTTCTTCCAGTCAATGTCATCTCCAATGTTTTTGCACCGTTAGCTTTAGCGAATGTTTCTGCTGCCTCTCTTGAGCCAGCCCCCGACCAAAACACTCTTGAAGCACTCCCTGCCTTAGCAGCTTCACCAGCCCCCTCAGCGGCTTTCCCCAACTTACCAACCTTAGCAACTTTTCCTAGTTTATCTACACCCTTAGTCCCAACTACCCCTAGTATAACTTCCCCGGCTACTCTACCGACAATTTTACCCTTTGTTGCGGCATTGCCGGTAGCATAATCTTTTCTTGCTTTGTTAACCGCCGATTTTAAGGCCTTGGCAGTCCCTTTATAATTCGCAACCGCCGACCCTATTGCCTTTGCGGTCTGAATTGGGTGCCTGACCGTTGTAACAATGCCGCC
>DASXVE010000001.1 GCA_036504445.1 Candidatus Aquicultor sp. | reverse complement strand
AAGTACGAGCACTTAAGGGCAACGATTATTAAGATCATCGATGAGAACCCGGCGTATGGGTACAGACGGATCAAACACGAGCTTTTAGGCCTAGGTATCGTGCTGAACCACAAACCGTTAAGAAAGTTGCTCAAAGCCTGGAAGCTTTGCGCAGTGCGGAAGATAAAGCCACGGGCAAAAAGCGGTATCGCGCAGATACTTAAAAGACCTGGGCGAGCGCGTTAATCTCGGGCTCGGCATGAGCGCGCCAAAGTTATTTGAAATCGTTTTCGTGCATTACGACTTTGCCGGCGTGCTTGAGCCGATCAACCAGGATGCCAGCAGTATCTTTGAAAAGGGAACAGGGCGCATAGTACCGGTTAAATTCCAGCTAAAAGATGCCAACAACAACTTCATCTCAACAGCTCGCGCATCAATTAGCCTTAAGAAACTCGAAGATACGGCTACCGACACTAAGGTAGAGACGCCATCAACCGGTACGGCAAGCACGGGCAATAGCTTCGCCTATGATAGCGGTGCTAATGCATATATCTACAACTTGGTATTAGATAAGCTCTCGGCAGGGACCTGGAGATTCAACTTCGAACTTGATGACGGGACAATGAAATATGTTGATATCTCAGTGAGGTAGTCGTATTTGCCGACACTTGGATAATCTTCTAACAATAAAGCCCGGTTCTTTGCCGGGCTTTATACTATCCGCTTACAATCGACACGCTTGAGAAGGCGATGTAGATTACGGTCTTTATTTTCTAAATTGCTCGGATGTAATCTTGTTAGAAGCACAAAAAAAGAGGCCCGTGTAAAAACGGGCCTCTTTTGTGTTGTATGTAAGTTGTCGGTAATTCCTTGTAAGTCTTTGTTAGTAATACTTGTGAGTATTCAGTTGTGACTAGTCTTACGGCAGACCTCTCAAGAGGAGATCGTCGTTCTTGTCATCAGCGGTTACTTTGTTGCCCAATGCATCATACTGAATATCAGTATGGTTGCTTGTGCTTGTAGCACCCCAAACCGTTGGGTTGTGGCAGTCTAAGCAGACGCTGTCAAGGTCATGTGCCTTAGGCTGGCCTACGCCGCCATAGTAGCCTGTCCTTGATTGACCAGCCATTACGAATGCTGTCTCGCCAGCAGGTACACCAGTTCTTGCTGGATCGATACCGAAGAGGTCGTCTTTCAGCATCTTCCAACCGAGTGTACGGTGCGGGAAGCTAAGACCATCGTCTGAGCAAGCTGCAGCTTGGATGCCTGGATTTGCTCTCCAGCCAGTCCAGCCAACAGTACGCGAATTCTTGATCTGACCAACGATCGATTGGCCGCCTTTGCTCGTTGCTTGGTTAGCAACTGCGAGCTCGTTTATACCGCCTGTGGTCGGCTTGTCCATTACGTATGCTGTAACAGGAGCAACGCTCTCTGGCGTTGGGCTCGGCATACCAACCATAGTGAACATAGCTGCGAACAGGTAGGTAATACCAGCTCTTGTGTTGTCCTCAGCTAAACCAGCTGTTGTGGTATTGATTCCATCAGCCATCGGGTCTGTGTTGTGGCAAGCACCACAACCGCTTGAACCTTTGTGGCAGTTACGGCACCTTGGGCCTGTCAATTGTCCATCCTCCGGATTGAACTTCATTGCACGGCTTCAGTGACGTGAGTTAGAATCGTGGCCGTATGCTATATCATACGAGCCTTTCCAATTGGTCGTATCGCCGGTGACTACCGGAGCCTCTAAGCTACCAACCTTACCGCTGGTTTGTGTCTGGCCGCGGAGTGCGCGATCCTCACTGAACAGCGGAGCTGCGATGGTCGAGAGACCTGCGTTGCCGTCGTGGCAGTCGGTGCAGAACTCATCAACGATAAGCGATTTGCAGAACGGGTTGCGGACATTAAAGCCATACTGATCGCTTGTCCATGCCTTACCGTTTACAAGACCCACGTTTGGATTTACATCAGTTGGGTTTGGACCAAATGGCATCGATTGCGGAGCAAATCCGAACATTTGCGTGGTATCAATGATAGCCGCGCTACCGACTGGTGTGTTCCAGCTGATCGGAATCTTGTTAACCGGATATGCTTTGGTTGCGTCAAACTCGTTAAGAGCTGCGGTAACCATATCCGGAATCTCCTGGCCAATCGCGAGCGTTACAGGAGCATCCTGTACAGGAGCACCGCCGAACGGAGCCATGCCGTTTGCGCTCGGTACTGTCCAGATGTCAACTGGCTGTACGCCAGCTGAATTTGCCGAGATCTCTTTGTCCGGGTTCTTCAGAAGGAGCCAGCTACCTGCGAGGTAGTATGGTTTTGCCTTATTCGGAAGCGGACCGCCGAGAGCAGGAACCCATGCGAACTTATTCAGAGCCTCATGACCAGGTGTTGGATCGTAAACAGTCTGAGCAAAGCCCTCGCCGCCTGATGTGTACATGTCGTGGCCTGGGTTTCCAAGGTTGTATACCTGACCGCTCATAACATCGACGATTGACTGAATCGGCTTGCCGTCCTGATTGTAACCAAGCATCCTTGCCGGGTTAGCGTGCGGGCTGTGGCAATCGAAGCAAGAGAAGCCACCCATGTAATAGTTAGGCGTAAATGCCGGATAGGTGTCATCTGGGGCCTTCCACTTGCCGTTGTCAATACCGTAACCCATGGTGTGACCAACGTTGTACTCAGTGGTGTAGTTGTCATTGTTGTCCATTTGGATGTTGTAGCCTGAGCCTGCGCCGGTGCCGTGGCACCAATCGCATGCCTCAAACCTT